>CAMDSU010000031.1 GCA_945907335.1 Bordetella parapertussis
CCGCCTGCAATGATGCCGGTACCCTTGGGGGCTGGCGCCATTTGCACATTGGCAGCACCGTGGTGACCGGTGACGTTGTGGTGGATGGTGCCGTTTTTCAATGACACTTTGTGCATGTTGCGGCGGGCCTCTTCCATGGCCTTTTGCACAGCAGCTGGCACTTCCTTGGATTTGCCTTTGCCCATGCCGACACGGCCATCGCCATCGCCGACCACAGTGAGTGCGGCGAAGCCGAGAATTCGACCGCCTTTGACCACTTTGGTGACGCGATTGACCGCGATCATTTTTTCCTTCAGACCGTCGTCACGACTGTCGTCTTGCATTTTTGCTTGAACTTTTGCCATGTTGTTATCCGTATCGGTTAGAACTGCAAGCCGGCTGCACGCGCAGCATCGGCCAGGGCTTTGACGCGACCGTGGTAGGCGAAGCCAGCACGGTCAAAAGCAACTTTCTCCACGCCAGCGGCTTTGGCTTTTTCAGCGATACGCTTGCCAATGACTTCAGCTGCTGATTGGTTACCGCCCTTGCCCACCGCACCCAATGCTTGACGCACTTCGGATTCAGCGGTGGAAGCGGTGGCAATCACTTTGGCGCCGTCGCCGGAGATGACGCTGGCATAGATATGTAGGTTGGTGCGGTTGACGGTCAAACGCGCCACGCCTTGTGTGGCAATACGGATACGGGTTTGGCGCGAACGACGCAGACGCTGCTGTTTTTTGCTTAGCATGTTGCAGCTCCTTATTTCTTCTTGGTCTCTTTGATCGTGATCTTTTCGTCCGAATAACGGATACCTTTGCCCTTGTAAGGCTCAGGCGGACGAACAGCGCGAATTTCGGCAGCAATTTGACCGACACGTTGGCGGTCTGCACCTTTGATGATGACCTCAGTAGGTGTCGGTGTTTCGACCTTGATACCGGAAGGCATATCGATATTGACAGGGTGCGAGTAGCCGACAGCCAAGTTCAATTTGGCGCCTTGTGCAGCGGCTTTGTAGCCCACGCCGACTAAGTTGAGTTTTTTCTCAAAGCCTTTGGTGACACCGACCACCATGTTGTTGACCAACTGACGAAGTGTGCCGCTCATGGCGTTGGCTTCGCGGCTTTCGTTGGCGGCTTCGAACGTCATGCTTTCGCCCTGACGCACGACCTTGACCAAAGCATTATTAGCAATTGAGAGTTGGCCACCAGCGCCTTTGACGCTGATGTGTTGTTCATTCATGGTCACGTCCACTCCTGCGGGAACGGTGACGGGCATTTTGGCAACGCGGGACATCTGTGTTTCTCCCTTAAGCCACGTAGCAAAGAACTTCGCCGCCCACGCCAGTGGCGCGTGCTTTGCGATCGGTCATGACACCTTGGGGCGTGGTGACAATTGCCACACCCAATCCGTTCATGACTTGCGGAATGGCGTTGTGTCCCTTGTAGACACGCAAACCAGGGCGTGACACGCGCTCGATGCGCTCGATCACGGGACGGCCTGCGTAATATTTCAGGGAAATTTCCAATTCGGATTTGCCGTCATCGGTTTTGACACGGAAGCCATCGATATAGCCCTCGTCTTTCAAGACCTGGACAATGGCAATTTTGACCTTGGACGATGGCACCGACACGGTCGGCTTGGCCACCATTTGCGCGTTGCGGATACGCGTCAACAGGTCGGCAATGGGATCACTCATGCTCATATTGAATTTCTCCTGCCTGCTTACCAGCTGGCTTTGGTGATGCCGGGAATATTGCCTGCGAAGGCCATTTCACGGATCTTGGCGCGACCCAAGCCAAATTGACGGAAGGTGCCACGTGGGCGGCCAGTGATGGCACAGCGGTTGCGCTGACGTGTCGGATTGGCGTTGCGAGGCAACTTTTGCAATTCCAAACGAGCCGCTGCGCGCTCTTCGTCGCTGCGTTTGAAGTCGGTTGAAATCGCTTTCAGTTCCGCGTGTTTTTTCGCGTACTTGGCGACCAGTTTGTCACGCTTGAGCTCGCGCTCGATCAAAGCTACTTTAGCCACAGGACACCTCAGTTCTTGAACGGGAAACGGAAAGCGGCGAGCAGTGCTTTGCACTCTTCGTCAGTCTTGGCCGTGGTGGTGATACTGATATTGAGACCGCGCAGGGCATCAACCTTGTCATACTCGATTTCGGGAAAGATGATTTGCTCTTTCACACCGATGTTGTAGTTACCACGACCGTCAAACGCGCGACCGGAAATACCACGAAAGTCACGCACGCGAGGCAAGGCAACCGTTACAAAACGGTCGAGGAATTCATACATGCGAACGCCGCGCAATGTGACCATACAACCAATGGCTTGTTGCTCACGAATTTTGAAACCGGCGATCGCTTTGCGTGCTTTGGTCACCACAGGTTTTTGACCGGCAATTTTGCCCATGTCGCCGACGGCGTGGTCCATGACTTTCTTGTCGGCCACCGCTTCTGAAACACCCATGTTCAGGGTGATTTTTGTCAGGCGAGGCACTTGCATGGGCGACTTGTAGCCAAACTTGGCGGTCAAATCGGGGACCACTTTTTCACGATAGTGTTGTTGGAGACGTGCCATGTTTATGCAACCTTGATAGCTTCACCGCTGGACTTGAAGACGCGAACCTTCGAACCATCGGAATTGATCTTGATGCCCACGCGATCGGCTTTGCCGGAGGTGGCGTTGTAGATGGCGACATTGGACTGGTGAATAGGCATGGTTTTTTCAACAATGCCGCCAGTGGTGCCAGCCATGGGGTTGGGCTTGGTGTGTTTCTTCACCAAGTTGATGCCCTCGACCAACAAGTGCGAGTCGTCCTGGCGCAATGCAATTTTGCCGCGCTTGCCTTTGTCGCGGCCCGTGATGACGATAACTTCATCGCCTTTACGTAATTTGTTCATGGTCAGGTCCTCAGAGTACTTCGGGGGCCAAGGAGACGATCTTCATGAAACGCTCGGTGCGCAGTTCGCGCGTGACCGGTCCAAAGATACGTGTGCCGATAGGCTCGAGTTTGGCGTTGAGAAGCACGGCAGCGTTGCTGTCAAATTTGACAAGCGAACCATCGCTGCGGCGAATGCCTTTGGCGGTGCGAACCACCACGGCACTGTAGATTTCGCCTTTTTTGACGCGGCCGCGAGGCGCAGCCTCTTTGATGCTTACTTTGATGATGTCGCCCACGCTGGCATAACGACGCTTAGATCCGCCGAGCACCTTGATGCACAAAACGGACTTCGCACCGGTGTTGTCGGCGACCTCTAATCTGGATTCTGTCTGGATCATTTCTGTTTCCCAACTTGTATCAAACCCGAACAACCCGAAAAGGTTGATCTTGCTCGATCAGTCTTGGGCCCGTCATTTGCACAGCAAACCATTTGCGGTGCATTTGTTTGGGCGTGATTTCCCAGCCGTTTGAAAAGCTGAGCCCGCAATTATGGCATAGTTTTTTCGCCAAACGACTAGTTTTATGAATTTTTACCCTAAAACACACACGCAAGCCTTTCGGGGCGGGCTTCAATCGGGCAATATATAACCCTGCGCCATTGATAAATAACTATTAAGTTCTGTTTTTTCGCAACCTTCTTCCACCAAAATCTCCGCGACCAAGGCTGCCACGGCCATAGAGGCGTTGGCATCTAGAAACAGCAAGCGGGATCTGCGCGCCAGGATGTCTTCTACATTGCGGGCGTATTCTTTCCGCACAGCAAACCGCACCATGGCTTCGTTCAAGCCCACGGCCAGCCAGTTGTGTGCGCCGGGCAATTGCGTGACCTCGGTTTGTTCATCGCCATACAAGTGCATGCCTTGGGGTTGGGTCAGGCTCACTGGCGGGGAATTAATGTGGCGAGCACCCATGAAACTTGGTCTGGCAAGGTTGGCGGCAGATGATGACGCTGGCAGCAATTGGTGCGCCACACATTGTGCCAAGACATCTTGTGCCATGGCCCGATAGGTGGTCCATTTTCCGCCAGTGACGGTGACCAGCCCGCTGCGACTGACGCTCACCGAGTGCTCTCTGCTCAAGCCCTTGGTGTTTTTGTCTTCTTCAGCCGTGCGTTTGACCAAGGGGCGCAAACCGACCCAAACGCTGCGCACATCACTGCGGCTCAAAGGTTTGGACAAATAACGGGCGGACTCATTCAATATAAAAGCCACCTCGTCTTCGAATGCTTGCGGCTCCCTGGGCATATCAGAGCGCGGCGTGTCTGTGGTGCCCAGAATCACTTTGCCCAACCATGGAACAGCAAACAACACGCGGCCATCTTCGGTCTTAGGTACCAACAACGCATGGTCTCCAGGCAAAAAATCCCGATCGACCACCAGATGCACGCCCTGGCTTGGCGCCACCATGGGGGTGACCGTTACCCCCTGTTCGCTGGCATCAAGTTGCCGCAATTGGTCAACCCACACGCCGGTAGCATTGATCACGCACGAGGCATGAACTTCATAGGTTTGCCCGGTTTCACCGTCCTCGCACACCAGGTTTGTCAACCGGCCGCTGGCATGTTTGAGTTGCTTGACGCCACAGTAATTGATGAGTAACGCGCCCTCGCGCGCAGCGGTTCTTGCCAAATTAATGGCAAATCGGGCGTCGTCAAATTGACCGTCCCAATATTGCACGCCACCATGCAAACCCTTGGGTTTGAGGCCAGGCATGCGAGACATCACTTCTTGGGACGACAAAAATTCGGTACGCCCCAGTCCATGAGTGCCAGCTAAAAAATCGTAGAGTTTCAAGCCACTGCCATAAAACCAGGTTTCCCACCAACGGTATGAAGGCATCACAAAGGGAATTGGCTGCGCAAGATGTGGCGCGTCGTTCAATAGCACTGAGCGCTCATGCAGCGCTTCTCGCACCAGGCTGAAATTGCCTTGGGCCAAGTAGCGGACACCTCCATGCACCAATTTGGTCGAGCGCGAAGAAGTCCCTTTGGCGAAATCGTGTGAGTCGAGCAAAACCACCTTGTAGCCGCGAGAACTGGCCTCCAAGGCAACGCCTAAACCTGTGGCACCGCCTCCAATAATGGCAATGTCAAAGCTGGGGGTTGTTGTTAACTGCTGAAATAAATCTTTGCGGGTCATGGGTAACAGACCAATGCAAGGTCTGTCACCTTGTCGGGACAGACCTTCAAGACATGGGGCATCGCCACCAAGCGATGCCCCGTCTGTCATCAGCGAACGCGGCCTTCCTTCCAAGCATTGAGCAGCTTTTCATAGGCAATGGTTTCGCCCTTTGGCTTCTCGTTGGCCAGCTTGGCCCACGGTGCAGCTTTGTCGCTCAAGTACTTCGCAGGGTCACCTTTGGGGTTGAGCTTAGGCGCACAACGGGCCATGCCTGCACGCTCCAAACGCGCCATCACATCGTCCATTTCGTTGGCCAGGTTGTCCATGGCTTGTTGTGGTGTTTTCTCACCAGTCACAGCCACAGCCACGTTTTTCCACCACAGTTGTGCCAACTTGGGATAGTCAGGCACGTTGGTGCCAGTCGGTGTCCAAGCCACACGCGCGGGGCTGCGGTAGAACTCAACCAAGCCGCCAAGCTTGGGCGCCATTTTGGTCATGGCTTCAGAGCGGATGTCAGACTCACGGATAGGTGTCAAGCCGACAATGGTTTTCTTCAAAGACGTGGTTTTGGCAGTCACGAACTGCGCATAAAGCCAAGCTGCAGCGGTTTTGTTGGCATCGTGGTCTTTAAAGAACGTCCATGAACCCACGTCTTGGTAGCCGTTTTGCATGCCTTTCTTCCAGTAAGGACCGTTAGGTCCTGGCGCCATGCGCCACTTAGGTGTGCCGTCGGCATTCACCACGGGCAAACCGGGTTTGGTCATGTCCGCAGTGAAAGCGGTGTACCAAAAGATTTGCTGAGCGATTTGGCCTTGGGCAGGCACAGGGCCAGCTTCACCGAAAGTCATGCCGATGGCTTCTTTGGGTGAGTATTTCTTCATCCAGTCCACATACTTGGTCAACGCATAGACAGCAGCGGGAGAGTTGGTGGCACCGCCACGGGCCACCGAGGCACCTTGCGGGTTACAGCCGTCTGCGGAAGCGCGGATACCCCACTCGTCCACCGGACGACCATTGGGAATGCCGATGTCAGCTGTACCTGCCATGGACAACCAGGCATCGGTGAAACGCCAGCCCAGTGACGGGTCTTTTTTGCCGTAGTCCATGTGACCGTAAATTGGCTTGCCATCAATGGTTTTCACATCGTTGGTGAAGAACTCTGCGATGTCTTCGTAAGCACTCCAGTTGAGGGGCACACCCAAGTCGTAGCCGAATTTCGCCTTGAATTTGTCTTTGATGTCTTTGCGGTCAAACAAGTCGGCACGGAACCAGTACAGGTTGGCAAATTGCTGGTCGGGCAATTGGTAGAGCTTCTTATCAGGACCGGTGGTGAAACTGGTGCCGATGAAATCCTTTAAATCCAATCCGGGGTTGGTCCATTCTTTCCCTGCGCCGGCCATGTAGTCGGTCAGGTTCATGATCTTGCCGTAACGGTAATGGGTACCGATCAAATCAGAGTCAGAAATCCAGCCGTCGTAAATCGACTTGCCCGATTGCATGGACGTTTGCAGTTTTTCCACCACATCACCCTCTTGGATCAGGTCATGTTTGACGGTGATACCGGTGATTTCTGTGAAAGCCTTGGCAAGTGTTTTGGATTCGTACTCATGGGTGGTGATGGTTTCAGACACCACCGAAATTTCCTTGACGCCTTTGGCTTGCAGTTTTTTAGCGGCTTCGATAAACCATTTCATTTCTGCCATCTGCTTGTCTTTGGACAAGGTAGATGGCTGAAACTCGTTGTCCACCCATTTTTTCGCTTCTGCTTCACCGGCCCAGGCGCTTTGGCCCAGGACCAGCGCTGCTGCTGCGAAGGCGATTGCACTGTATTTCAATTTCATGCCCGTCTCCTGAAAAATTCCCCTTGCATTGAGAGAACACGTGTCGTGGGGAAGTTACAGACCGTGTCAAGGAATGGCCTGGCTAGCCCTTGCGCATCACAAGAACCAGCCACACCGCGCTCATTGCGGTTGCCCACCAAATGGAGGGCTCCTCGCTTAATTCGAACCAAATCAACATTTCACCAGCCAACCCGACAAACATCAGGTGCACATACGCAGCGCCCAACAGGCCAATGAACATGCGGTCACCGCGAGTTGTCACCAAAGGCAGCCAACCCTTGCGCGCCACGGTCGGTGAACGTCGCTCCCAGACCGTCATGCCGATCAACATCAACACAATGCAAATGAAAAAGACAGCCACCGGCAAGGTCCATACCATCCACTCAAGCATGCGATGCACTCCTGTTCATACGCGCCCCATGGCAAAACCTTTGGCGATGTAATGCCGCACAAACCAGATCACGATGGCGCCCGGCACGATGGTCAAAACACCGGCAGCCGCCAAGGTGGCCCAGTCCATGCCCGATGCGCTCACGGTGCGCGTCATGGTGGCCACAATCGGTTTGGCGTTGACACTGGTGAGGGTGCGCGCCAGCAACAATTCGACCCAGCTGAACATGAAACAGAAAAAGGCCGTGACACCCACACCTGCTTTGATCAAGGGCAAAAAAACCTTGATGAAAAATGCGGGAAAGCTGTAGCCGTCAATGTAAGCAGTCTCATCAATTTCTCGGGGAATGCTGCTCATAAAGCCTTCCAAAATCCACACCGCCAGTGGTACGTTGAACAACAAATGCGCCATCGCCACGGCGATATGCGTGTCCATCAATCCCACGGTGCTGTAGAGCTGAAAAAATGGCAGCAAGAACACTGCAGGGGGTGTCATGCGGTTGGTCAACAACCAAAAAAACACATGCTTGTCGCCCAAAAATCTGTAGCGAGAAAACGCATAGGCCGCTGGCAAGGCCACCAGCACCGATATCAGTGTATTGATCAATACATAAATCAGGCTGTTGATATAGCCCGAATACCACGAAGGGTCGGTGAAGATGGTGAGGTAGTTGTTCCAAGTTGGATCAGCCGGAAAAAGCGCAAAGCTCGAGAGGATTTCTTGGTTGGTTCTGAAACTCATGTTGACCATCCAATAAATGGGCAACAAGGCAAACATCAGATAGAGCAGCAAAAACACGGTGCGCTTTTTGAAGCGGCGCTCATCCATGGTTGCTCTCCTTGGCTTGGGTGCCCACACTTTGCATCCAGTTATAAAGAATGAAGCAAAGCAGCAAAATGATCAAAAAGTAAATCAATGAAAACGCCGCCGCCGGTCCCAAATCAAATTGACCCACAGCTTTTTGCGTCAAATATTGGCTCAAAAATGTGGTGGCATTGCCCGGTCCGCCGCCCGTCAACACAAAGGGCTCGGTGTATATCATGAAGCTGTCCATGAACCGAAGCAACACGGCGATCACCAACACGCCGCGTAATTTGGGCAATTGAATAAATCTGAAAACGGCCAACTTTGAAGCGCCGTCAATTTGTGCGGCTTGGTAATAAGCGTCAGGAATACTGCGCAGTCCGGCGTAAGCCAGCAAGCCCACCAGCGGGGTCCAATGCCAAATATCCATCACCAACACGGTCAGCCATGCGTCTCGCGCATTGCCGGTGTAGTTGTAATCAACCCCTAAGGCTTGCAAGGAAGCGCCCAACAGCCCGATGTCAGCGCGCCCGAAAATTTGCCAGATGGTGCCCACCACGTTCCAAGGGATCAACAGCGACAAGGCCACCAGCACCAAGGTCACCGATGCCTGCCACCCTTTGGCAGGCATGGATAAGGCAAGTGCAATGCCCAACGGGATTTCGATCAACAACACAGACAAAGAAAACACCAACTGCCGCAACAACGCGTCATGCAAGTCTTGGTCACGCATGACCGCAGCAAACCATTCGGTGCCGACAAACACCCGACGCTCGGGCGAGATGATGTCTTGCACCGAATAATTGACCACCGTCATGAGCGGCAAAATGGCTGAAAACGCCACGCAAATCACCACCGGCAGAATCAGAAGCCAAGCCTTTTGATTGACTGGTTTCATACGATCAATTCCTCGTTTTCATAAAAGCAACTGTGTGAGCCAATCACTTGCACATGAACGGTTTGACCCACTTGCCACTGACTGGCGACCGCACCCGCCAGACGAACCCGCACAGTAGCGGCTTCGCATTGCGTGGTCAGCAAGCCGCTGGTGCCCAGGTCTTGCCAACGCAGCACCTTTGCCGGCAGACTCCCCGCCACAGGTTGCGCGTGGACCGTGATGTATTCGGGCCGCACGCCCAGTTTGAGCGAAGACGTGCCCGCCAACTGCTGCGCCAATTCGGGGGGCAATGCCAATTGCGAGGCACCAATGTGCAGTGATTGCGCGGTGCACACCGCCGGTAAAAAATTCATACCGGGTGAGCCGATGAAATGGCCCACAAACGTGTGTGCAGGTCGCTCGAACAAGGCTTCTGCACTGCCGACCTGTACCGCGCGCCCGCGGGTCATCACCACCACCTCCTGCGCAAAGGTCAATGCCTCGACCTGGTCATGGGTGACATAAATCAAAGTGTGCTTGAGTTCCTGATGCACTTGCTTGAGTTTTCTTCGCAGTTGCCATTTCAAATGCGGATCGATCACTGTCAATGGTTCGTCAAACAAAATGGCCGCCACATCAGGGCGAACCAAGCCTCGTCCCAAGGAGATTTTTTGTTTGGCATCGGCCGACAAGCCTGCGGCGCGCTGGTTTAATTGCCCATTCAATTCGAGCATTTCAGCGATCTGCCCGACACGCTGTCGAATCTGTTCGCGCGGCATCTGCCGGTTACGCAAAGGAAAGGCCAGGTTTTCGCCCACGGTCATGGTGTCGTAAATCACCGGGAACTGAAACACTTGGGCAATATTGCGCTGTTGCGGGGTCAAGGACGTGACGTCTTCCCCGTTGAATGTCAAGTGGCCATGCGAGGGCTGGACCAAGCCGGAGATGATGTTGAGCATGGTGGTTTTGCCGCAACCGGACGGGCCCAACAACGCGTACGCGCCGCCCGCCTTGAAAGTCATCTTCAGCGGCAACAAGGCGTAATCCGCGTCTTGCTGGGGATTCGCATGGTATGAATGCGCCAGGTCCAATTCGATGTGAGCAACCATGTCAGTTCGCCCCCGCCATGTCCAAAGGCAGGCGCATCAATTTGCCCTCGTCGTTGAACACATAGGCATCCCGTTCGTTCAGATATACCTGCAATGCAGCACCAATCTCAAAAAAATGTACGCCTGTTTTTTGCATCACCAGCTCCATAGAGCCGCAACTCAGATGAACAAATGTGTCTGTGCCAGAGATTTCTGCCAACTGCACCGTGGCCTTGAGTGCCACATCACCAGTGCGCATATCGGTGCGCAAAGCACTGGCTCGCAAGCCGATTTGCACATGACCCGCATCGCTGTTGATTTGCGTCAAGGCCAATGCACTGTGGTCGTCCAACTGCCAACTGCCTGCCATCGCACGCGCCTGCAACACATTGATGGGCGGGACGCTGAAGGCTCTGGCCACATCCAAGGATTGCGGTCGGCGAAACACTTCCAATGTGGGCCCGTATTGCAGAACTCGTCCCTCTTTCATCACTGCTGTATACCCACCTAACAACAACGCTTCTGTGGGCTCGGTGGTGGCGTAAACGACAGTACCGCTGCCCGCCTCGAACAATTGGGTCAAGTCTTCGCGCAGTTCTTCACGCAGTTTGTAATCCAGATTGACCAAGGGCTCGTCAAGGAACATCAGTGGCGCCTGTTTGGCCAACGCACGCGCCAATGCCACCCGCTGTTGTTGGCCGCCGGACAAAGCCGCTGGTAAACGGTCTAAAAAAGGGTCGATGCGCAAACGTGCAGCCAACACCTTGACTTTGGTGGCAATGTCTTTGTCACCGCGCAGTCGCATGGGCGAGGCGATGTTGTCAAACACATTCATGGATGGATAGTTGATGAACTGCTGATAGACCATGGCCACATTGCGGTCGCGCACACCCATGCCTGTGACGTCTTTTCCATCCACCCATACCTGCCCAGCAGTGGGCGTATCCAGACCGGCCATCAAGCGCATCAAGCTGGTTTTGCCAGCTTGGGTGGCGCCCAGGAACACGGTCACCGCGTTTGGCGCCAATGCCAAATCCAAGGGGTATATATGCATTTGCCCGCCTACCGTCTGGCTGATCTTTTCGAGTTTCAAGGTCATGACTGGCGGCTGTTTTCCATGTCGATTAGGGCCATTGGTGCAGCGTATCGACGCTGAGCCTGATTTTCTTTTCTTTTCGCATTTTTGTTCGTATTTGTTTTAATTGATTCGGTATTTTCCCTAGGTCGGTGCAATCTTCTGATGCATTAAGGTACAGCCAACTGCATTCAGAGTCCTATGAACCCGAACCCGCGCCAAACCCAACTGCTTGACCTGGTGCAGGCAAGGGGTTCGGTATCTATTGAGTTTTTGGCAGAGACATTTTCTGTCACCTTGCAAACCGTTCGCCGCGATGTACAGCGTCTGGCTGAAGCCGGTTTGTTGTCGCGCTTTCACGGTGGCGTGCGGCTGCCAGGATCCACCACAGAAAACATTGCCTACCGGCAGCGCCAAGCCCTGTCAATGGACGGCAAAACGCGCATTGCCAAGGCTATTGCGGCCAGTGTGCCGCATGGTTGTTCGCTGATCATCAACATTGGCACCACCATGGAGGCAGTGGCGCGGGAATTGCGCCATCACCGGGGCCTGCGGGTGATCACCAACAATTTAAACGTGGCGCACATCATGAGCGACAACCCTGACTGCGAAGTCATCGTCACCGGCGGCATGGTGCGTGGCGTAGACCGCGGTATTGTGGGCGAAGCCACGGTGGATTTCATTCGCCAATTCAAAGTGGATATCGGCCTGATCGGTATCAGCGGTATTGAAGCGGACGGCACCATGCGCGACTTTGATTACCGAGAAGTCAAGGTTGCCAAAGCCATCATCGAACACTCCCGCCAAGTGTGGCTGGCGGCAGACATCACCAAATTCAACCGGCCCGCCATGGTCGAGTTGGCCCATTTGTCCTACATCGATCGCCTGTTCACCGATGCCCCACCACCAGACAGTTTTGTGCATCTGCTGGAGCAGTCGGGGGTGGAATGCACCATCGCCGAAGAATCCACGGGGGCACCTGCCCTGGCGCTGGTATCTTGAACATTTTTTGAGGCTGAGCGCCATGACCTATTTGTTGGCCCTCGATCAGGGCACCTCGAGTTCACGCAGCATCATGTTTCGCCCTGACGGCAGCATCCTGGCGTCAGCGCAAGCTGAGTTTCGCCAAATCTACCCGCAACCGGGTTGGGTCGAGCACGACCCCGAGGAAATCTGGCAAAGCCAACTGGCCACCGCCCGGCAGGTGTTGTCGCAATCCGGCCTGAGCGCCTCGTCCGTTGCTTCCTTGGGCATCACCAACCAACGCGAAACCACAGTGGTCTGGCGGCGCGACACCGGCCAGGCGATTTACAACGCCATCGTGTGGCAAGACCGGCGCGCCGAGCCGCAATGCCTGCGCTTGCGCGAGGCAGGCCATGCGCAACGGGTGCAACAAAAAACCGGTTTATTGATAGATGCCTATTTTTCTGCCACCAAATTGCAATGGATCTTGGACCATGTGGATGGTGCACGCGGCATGGCCGAACGCGGCGAATTGGCGTTTGGCACGGTGGACAGTTGGTTGATGTGGAAATTGAGCGGCGGCGCGGTGCATGCCACCGATGTCAGTAACGCATCGCGCACCATGCTGTTCAATATCCACAACAACCGTTGGGACGATGAACTGCTGGCCTTGTTCAATATCCCGCTGTCGTTATTGCCACAGGTGCAAGCATCTGCCAGTGACTTTGGCCACACCCAAGCCCAGTGGCTGGGAAATGCCTTGCCTATTGGCGGCGTCGCCGGTGACCAGCAAAGCGCATTGTTCGGCCAAGCCTGTTTCAGTGCCGGCCAGGCAAAAAATACCTATGGCACCGGTTGCTTCATGCTGATGCACACGGGTGACCGGTGCCAGACCAGCACCAATGGCCTGATCACCACCAGTGCAGCACAACCCGACCAAGCCACCGCGTATGCACTGGAAGGCAGTGTTTTCATCGGTGGCGCGGTGGTGCAATGGCTGCGTGATGGTTTACGGGCGTTTGATAAAAGCGCTGATGTGCAATTGCTCGCCGAGTCCGTGCCAGACACAGGCGGCGTGGTGCTGGTGCCTGCGTTCACTGGTTTGGGTGCGCCCTATTGGCAAGCTGACGCGCGGGGCGCTATGGTGGGTTTGTCACGCGGCACCACCATGGCGCATATTGCCCGCGCCGCTTTGGAGAGCATTGCTTTTCAAAGCACCGCGTTGTTGCAAGCCATGAACCGTGACGCCGCCCAGCCCGTGCACGAATTGCGGGTGGACG
>CAMDSU010000032.1 GCA_945907335.1 Bordetella parapertussis
TATGACGTGTTCAAACTGGGTGAAGCCGTGCTTGCCGGCCAACACCTGCGGGTGCAGCGCATGGTGGACGGTTTGCAGGCTGAGGGCGTGGCCGAGGTGCTGGTGCATTACACCCTAGCCGAAGACATACGCAGTTTGAAGCGTGTCAAGGATGCGGTGTCCGCCGGTCGACCCCTGCCTCAGGTCTTGCGCGAACAACGCGTTTGGGGCCACAGGGAGCGACTGTTTGAGCGTGTCTTGCCGCAGCTGACACCGGCTGTACTCAATCGCTTGCTGCAAAGTGCGCATCAGGTTGACGGCGTCGTCAAAGGCATGAAACTGCCGACTTGGCCGTCAAATAACTGGCAGGCATTGCTGCGCCTGGCACTGATGTTCAGCAAGGCTTGCAGCCCGCGCTGACGCCCGGGCGCATGTCTGCCAAAATCCAGACATGAACGCACACACCATTCCCGAATTGATGTTGGCCTTGGGGCAACAGGCCAAAGCCGCCAGCGCTGTCATGGCCAAGGCCAGCGCCGCGCACAAAAGTGCGGCCTTGCGAGAGCTTGCCCGCTTGTTGCGCAGCGACACCGAGGCACTGGTCATCGCCAACCAGACCGATTTGCAAAAGGCCAAGGCCAACGGTTTGGACGGCCCGATGCTGGACCGGCTCAAACTTACGCCGGCCATTTTGGAAACCTGCGCCATCGGTTGCGAGCAACTCGCGGTCATGCCCGACATCATTGGCAGCATCACCGGCATGACGCAACAACCCAGCGGCATACGCGTGGGGCAAATGCGTGTGCCCATTGGTGTGTTCGGCATGATTTTTGAGAGCCGACCCAACGTCACCATCGAGGCGGCTTCCTTAGCCATCAAAAGCGGCAACGCCTGTATTTTGCGCGGCGGCTCTGAAGCTTTGGCGTCCAACACCGCACTGGCGCAACGCGTGCAACAGGCTTTGCATAACGCCGGTTTGCCGCGGGATGCGGTGCAACTGGTGCCCACCACCGACCGCGAAGCCGTTGGTCAGTTGATCGCCATGCCGGCTTATGTGGATGTCATCATTCCGCGCGGTGGCAAAGGCTTGATCGAGCGTATCAGCCGCGACGCCAAGGTGCCCGTCATCAAGCATTTGGACGGCAATTGCCACACTTACATTGATGATCCGTGCGACTTGGACATGGCGATTCGCGTCACCGACAACGCCAAAACACAAAAGTACAGCCCTTGCAATGCCACCGAAAGTCTGCTGGTAGCGCGCGGTGTGGCAGCCGCATTTTTACCGCGCATCGGTGCGGTGTTGGCAGCCAAGGGCGTGGAGATGCGTTGCTGCCCCGAGAGCAAAGCGCTGTTGCAAAGCGTCAAGGGTGCGGTGTTGAAAGACGCGACCGAGCAAGATTGGTTCGAGGAGTATTTGGCACCCATCATCAGCATCAAAGTGGTCGAAGGTGTGGACGCAGCCATTAAACATATCAACCATTACAGCAGCCACCACACCGATGCCATCCTCACGCTCAACCATGTGAACGGTCAACGTTTTGTGCGCGAAGTCGATTCAGCCAGTGTGATGATCAACGCCAGCACCCGGTTTGCCGACGGTTTCGAATATGGTCTGGGTGCTGAGATTGGTATCTCCACCGACAAGTTTCATGCGCGTGGCCCGGTCGGTATTGAGGGGCTGACGTCGCTGAAGTTTGTGGTGCTGGGTGAGGGTGAAGTCAGAGGGTGAGAGAGTGTCAATTCAAAACCTTCAATCGGATTTGAATTTTCTGAAATATCTCTGGACGCTGTCGCTACCTGGCTTAAAGCCCAGAGTCTTTTTTGTCAGCCCGGCTCTTTTCTTTGGCTTCAAAGTAGGAAGCTGCCAAAGCCATGGCGCACATTAAAACGCCCAAAAATAAGACGATGAGTTGTGCCTCAGTCATGTAGCGAATCCTTGGAAAAAGTGATGCTCACAGAGGTTAAAAGTATAAGAGACAGGCCAATCAACGTCAACAAAACCAAGTTCTCCCAATTCCGGTTGCCCAAAATCAGAAACGCCACACAAGCATTGCCCGTCATCATCGAACCTGTTGCGCGCAGTCCGGTTTTGAAGTCAGGTTTGGAAAATGAGAAATCCATGACCGCCAGCTTAAAGACATTCAACGAACGCAAAGTCAAGCAGCAATCACTTATTTTGTATGCCTGTCACAAGCGCATCGCTTGAAACTGTCAAAATCGCCCCCAGATCCTAAAAACATACGAGACATATCAATTCATGGTCCCCCACCTCATCACCGCGCTCACCGGCCCTATCAACGAACTCGAGCAGCGCATCATTGACTCCATGCCGGCCATAGAACGCTGGTTTCGCATGGAATGGATGGAGCACACGCCGCCGTTTTATTCATCGGTCGATATTCGCAATGCCGGATTTAAGCTCGCGCCTGTGGACACCAACCTGTACCCCGGCGGTTGGAACAACCTCACCCCCGAAATGCTGCCTTTGGCCGTGCAAGCCGCGATGGCGGCGATTGAAAAAATCTGTCCTGAAGCGCGTAATTTGTTGTTGATCCCCGAGAACCACACACGCAACACCTTTTACCTCAGCAATGTGGCGCAACTCGCGCGCATCTTCAACATGGCCGGTTTGAATGTGCGCATTGGCTCTATCAACCCGGAGATCAAAGAAAACACCTCGATTGACTTGCCCAACGGCGACACCGTGCTGCTCGAGCCGGTGATACGCAGCAAAACCCGTTTGGGTTTGAAAAACTTTGACCCGTGCACCATTTTGTTGAACAACGATTTAAGCGCAGGTATTCCGGGCATATTGGAAGACTTGCACGAGCAATACCTGTTGCCGCCCTTGCATGCCGGTTGGTGTGTGCGTCGTAAAAGCATTCATTTCGCCAATTACGAAGAGGTCGCCAAACGCTTTGGCAAGCTGATCGGCATTGATCCTTGGTTGATCAATCCTATGTTCAGCCAATGCGGCGAGGTCAATTTCGCCGAGGGCGAAGGGATGGAATGCCTGACCACCAATGTGGACGCGCTGCTCACCAAGATCCGCCGCAAATACAAAGAATTCGGTATCCACGAAAAGCCGTTTGTCATTGTCAAAGCCGACAACGGCACTTACGGCATGGGCATCATGACGGTACGCGATGTCAAAGACCTGGAAGTGCTCAACCGCAAAACCCGCAACAAAATGAGTGTGGTCAAAGACGGTCAGGAAGTCAATCAGGTCATCATCCAGGAAGGCGTGCAAACCAATGAGCGCATCAACGATGCGGTGGCCGAACCCGTGGTCTACATGATGGACCGTTATGTCGTCGGTGGCTTTTACCGGGTGCATGCCGAGCGTGGGATTGACGAAAACCTGAATGCCCCGGGTGCGAGTTTTGTGCCATTGGCGTTTGAGCAAAGCGCCCACACCCCGCAGCCCGGCATGAAACCTGGGGCCAGCGCCCCCAACCGCTTCTATATGTACGGCGTCATCGCCCGATTGGCCATGCTGGCTGCCAGTTATGAGCTTGAGGCCACCGACCCAGACGCTGAGGTTTACGAGTAAAAAATAATTTGTTTGCTGCAGTGCGGAATCGTTAAACTCACGGCTTCTGAGTTACCGTTGGGCGGTTCAAAAGCCGCTTGAAGTTTTATGAGTGAAGCGCAAAGCCCAGGCAACAAGCAGTCGTCGATAGCAGGTTTGACATTAGGTGCCATTGGTGTGGTGTATGGGGACATTGGCACCAGCGTGCTTTACTCCATTAAAGAGGTTTTTGGCTCTGGCCACGTGGCATTCACCCCTGACAATGTCTACGGCATCCTCTCCTTGTTCTTCTGGACGCTGACATTCATCGTGTCGCTCAAGTATGTGACCTTGGTGCTGCGCGCTGATAACAACGGCGAAGGTGGTTTGGTGGCCATGCTGGCGCTGGCCGCTTCATCTGTGCGGGATAAACCGCGTTTGCGCCGCATTTTGCTGGTGGTTGGTATTTTCGGCACCTGCTTGTTTTATGGCGACGGTGTCATCACGCCGGCCATTTCGGTGCTATCGGCTGTAGAGGGTTTGGAGGTGGTGTCGCCAACTTTCAAACGATTCGTCATACCCATCACACTTTTGATATTGCTGTGTTTGTTTGCTGTGCAAAAACGCGGGACGAGCGGCATCGGCAAATTTTTTGGTCCGATCACCTTGGTGTGGTTCATTGTGATTGCCATGTTGGGGGTCTATCACATCGTTGACCATCCGGAGATTTTGTGGGCGGTCAGTCCGCATTACGCCGCCATGTTTGTCTGGGACCAGCCATTCACAGCATTCATCATTTTGGGTGCGGTGGTGTTGTGCGTGACCGGGGCCGAAGCCTTGTATGCAGACATGGGCCATTTCGGTAAAAAACCGATCCGCTTGGCCTGGTTTTACGTCGTCATGCCCTGTTTGACATTGAACTACTTTGGCCAAGGCGCATTGTTGCTGGCCGAACCTGAGGCGGTCAAAAATCCGTTTTACAACATGGCTCCAGACTGGGCGTTGATACCCTTGGTGATTCTCGCGACTGCGGCCACCGTGATTGCCTCTCAAGCCTTGATCACCGGCGCCTTCAGCGTGACAAAGCAAGTGATTCAGCTGGGCTTTTTGCCGCGTTTGCAAATTCTGCACACCAGCGAAAAAGAAACGGGCCAAATTTACATGCCGCTGGTGAATTGGGGCTTGTTTGTGGCGATCGTGTTGGCCGTGGTGTTGTTCAAAACCTCTAGCAACTTGGCGGCGGCTTACGGCATTGCGGTCTGTACCGATATGTTGATCACCACTATTTTGACTTTCTATGTGATTCGCTACGCTTGGAAATACCCGTTGTGGCTGTGCATCAGCGCCACCTCGGTCTTTTTTGTGGTGGACTTGGCATTTTGGAGTTCCAACATGCTCAAACTCGCTGACGGCGGGTGGTTCCCACTGGTCATAGGCGGCATGATTTTGGTGTTGATGCTGACCTGGCGCGATGGCCGCGCTTTGTTGCACCACAAAACCCGTAACGAAGCCATGGACCTGGCTTCGTTTTTAGACGCGTTGTTTATGGCGCCGCCCACCAGAGTAGAGGGCACAGCCGTCTTTTTGACATCTGAGGATGGCATCGTGCCTAACGCCATGTTGCACAACTTGAAGCACAACAAAGTGTTGCATGCGCAAAATCTGTTTGTCACCGTGCGCCACCACGAAGTGCCCTGGATCGCGAATGACAAACGCATTGAATTCACTGATCTGGGCGGCAATTGTTGGCAGGTCATCGTGCATTACGGGTTCATGGACGACCCGGATGTGCCATTTGCCTTGTCCTTGTTGCGCGGCCAATTGGGGGATATCAACCCCATGAACACCAGTTACTTTCTTTCGCGCGACAGCATTGTGCCCACCGTGGGTGGCGGCATGTCGCAATGGCGCGAAAAACTGTTTGCCCAGATGTACCTGAACGCCAGTGCAGCGGCTGACTTTTTGAATTTGCCCAGCAACTCGGTGGTGGAGATGGGCAGCAAAATCGAAATCTGAGTCGCGACACGCCCTTGGGGGCGTTCGCTGTTAACCTTGCGCCATGAACTTATTGTTTGTTTGCGACCCGTTGTCTTCGTTTCATACCGAAAAAGACAGCACATTCACCATGATGCGGGAAGCACAACGGCGCGGCTATCGGATATGGGCCTGTACGCCCCGGGAGCTTTATTGGCAAAGTGGTGAGCGGGTCAGCGCCAACTTGCACGCCATTTCACTGACCGGGCATGCGCTGGATTGGTATTCAAGCGTGGCCCATGAGGTCCGCGCCTTGGCCGACATGGACGCGGTGCTCATGCGCAAGGATCCACCGTTTGACAGCGAATATTTTTACGCCACGCATTTGCTGAGCCAGGCTGAACGCGAAGGTGCCAAAGTGTTCAACCGGCCGCAATCTTTGCGTGAGCATCCCGAAAAACTCGCTTTGATGGAGTTTGCTGAATTTGCCAGTCCGACCCTGGTCACGCGCAACCCACAAGACATTCGGGCATTTCATGCCGAGCACCAAGACATCATCCTCAAGCCCTTGGACGGCATGGGCGGCATGGGTATTTTCCGGGTCAAAGCTGATGGGTTGAATTTGGGCAGCGTCATTGAAACTTTGAACCGTGACGGCAGCACCAGCGTCATGGTGCAAAAGTTTTTGCCAGCCATTGCGCAGGGCGACAAACGCGTACTGGTGATCAACGGGCAGGCTGTGCCGTTCGCACTGGCGCGCATTCCCCAAGGCAACGAGGTGCGCGGCAATCTGGCCGCCGGTGGCAAAGGCGTGGCGCAACCGCTGACTGAGCGTGATTGGCAAATCGCCCGTGCAGTCGGGCCAGTGTTGGCCGCCCGGGGCTTGTTGCTGGTGGGATTGGACATCATTGGCGACTGTCTGACCGAGGTCAATGTCACCAGTCCCACTTGTTTCCGCGAGATCACAGACCAAACAGGTTGCGATGTGCCGGCGTTGTTCATGGATGCGCTAGAGCACTGTCTGGCCGGCCCGTCCTGAGCCGCCATGGCCCACACACACGCTGTACATAAGTGATGAAGGTCTTTATAGAACAGGCTTTATTCGAGCCCTACGCCTACGCCGCCAAGGAGCGGCTGAACGCGGTCAGGCCATTTGAATATTCGCAAAGTCGAAACCATGTGCATGGCGCGGTCAGCATGCTGTCGCCGTATTTGACGCACGGTATTTTGAGCATTCCCGATGTGGCCGACTACATGTACCGTGTGCACCGCATGGGCGCGCAACATAAATTTATTTATGAATTGGCGTGGCGTGAATATTTCCAGCATGTGCATCAGGTGCTGGGCAATGCCATCCACTCGAATTTGCACGAAGGCCTGTTGCCTGAGGACGCTTACAGCAAAGACATGCCAGACGATGTGCGCCATGGCGCCAGCGGCGTGCCCGTGATTGACCAAGCGGTACGCCAACTGTATTTCAATGGTTATGTGCATAACCATGCGCGTTTATGGTTGGCCAGTTATTTGGTGCACATCCGCAAAGTGCATTGGCGCGTTGGGGCCGATTGGATGTACAGCCATTTGCTCGATGGTGACGTGGCGAGCAACGACCTGAGCTGGCAATGGGTAGCGGGCACCGGCAGCAGCAAGCCTTATGTGTTCAATGCGGCCAATGTGGCCATACACGCCCCAGAACCTTGGCACAGCAAAAACACGGTGATTGATCAGGACATGGACATCATCGACATGATTGCGCGCAGCCGAGCTACTTTCACCCAGTCGTCCAAAACATTTGCGCGTGTTGAGGAGCCGACCTTGTTCACGCAACCTTCACCGGGTGTTGATCTGTTGCCCGCTGGCTTGGCGGCAGAGAAATTGAATGGTCGCGAGGTTTGGTGGATCCATCCGTGGGCATTGACCGACAAGCTGCCAGCCAGTGTGCCTGCAGACGCGATGCAAGTGGCGGCCTGCTGGCTGGAGTGGACTGAGGCCAGGCCGTGGAGTGAAGCGCGCTGGAAATTTGTCGCGCGAGGTATGCATGCGCTGGCCTCCCACTGCTGGTTTGAAGATGCCGCAAGCTTGGCACAGATATTGGGCAAAGCCAAAGCAGTGCATGTGTGGGACCACCCCTGCTTGCCGGATTTACCGGGGGTGCAGTGGGTGCGTCACAGCCCGCCGCGTTTGTGGCCGCTGCAAGAAGAGCACTGCAAATCGTTTTCTGGGTGGTGGAGCAAGGTCAATAAATACAGACTGACCTTGCCGCAGTTGTTGCGCCGCTGAGGGCGCAACCCGTCAAGCCGCCGCTTTCACTTTCAATCGCCAAGCGTGCAGCAATGGCTCGGTATAGCCGCTGGGCTGTGCCATGCCTTTGAACACCAGGTCGGTGGCTGCCAAATAAGCTTTTGAGGTGGTGAAGTGTCCGGCCATGGGTTGGTACAAAACATCGCCAGTATTTTGTTTGTCGACCACAGCGGCCATGCGCTCGAAGGTGGCGCGCACTTGCGCTTCGCTGACCACGCCGTGTTTCAACCAGTTGGCGATGTGTTGGCTGGAAATACGCAGCGTGGCGCGGTCTTCCATCAGGCCCACGTTGTGTATGTCGGGCACTTTGGAGCAGCCCACGCCTTGATCAATCCAGCGCACCACATAGCCCAGAATGCCTTGCACGTTGTTGTCCAGCTCTTGCTGTTTCTCGGCTTCGTTCCAGTTGGCTTTGGCCACCACCGGCACGGTCAACAAGTCTTTCAGCAGGGAAGCACGCTGCTTGTCTGCATCGATTTTTTCCAGTTCTTTTTGCACGTCGGTGACCAGCACCTGGTGGTAATGCATGGCGTGCAACGTGGCGCCTGTGGGGCTGGGCACCCAAGCGGTGTTGGCACCGGCCTTGGGATGTGCGATTTTTTGTTTCAACATCTCCGCCATCAAGTCGGGCATGGCCCACATGCCTTTGCCGATTTGCGCTTTGCCGCGCAGGCCGCAAGACAAGCCGACCAGCACATTGTTTTTCTCGTAGGCAGCGATCCAGGCGCTGCTCTTCATATCGCCTTTGCGAAGCATCGGACCGGCGTGCATGGCGGTGTGCATTTCATCGCCGGTGCGGTCGAGGAAACCGGTGTTGATGAAGGCCACGCGGCTGGCGGCGGCTGCAATACACGCTTTGAGGTTGACGCTGGTGCGGCGCTCTTCGTCCATGATGCCCAGTTTCACCGTGCTGTCTGGCAAGCCCAGAATCTGCTCGACACGCCCGAACAACTCTGAGGCGAATGCCACTTCGGCGGGGCCGTGCATTTTGGGTTTGACGATGTAGACCGAGCCGGTGCGTGAATTGCGAATGCCATTGGCACCATGGCCTTGCAAATCGTGCAGCGCAATCGCGGTGGTGACCATGGCGTCCATGATGCCTTCAGGAATTTCATGGGTTTTGCCGTCGGCACCGTCGAAAAGAATGGCCGGGTTGGTCATCAAATGGCCGACGTTGCGCAAAAACAGCAGCGAGCGGCCATGCAGTTTCACCTCAGCGTTACCCTTGGGTGAGTGGTAAAAGCGGTCAGGGTTGAGGCCGCGCTTAAAGCTGTGGCCGCCTTTGCTCACATCCTCGGTCAGCGTGCCTTTCAAAATGCCCAGCCAATTGCTGTAGGCCAGTAGCTTGTCTTCGGCGTCCACTGCAGCGACCGAATCTTCCAAATCCAAAATGGTGGAGAGCGCGGCTTCCACCACCAAGTCGCTGACGCCTGCCGGGTCATTGGCGCCAATCGGGCTTGTCGGGTTGATTTGAATGTCCAAGTGCAAACCGTTGTGCACCAGCAGTACGGACGAAGGATGCGCCGCATCGCCTTGGTAGCCAACAAATTGTTTCGGGTCTGCCAGTGCAGAGGTTTTGCCGGCTTTCAAAGACACCACCAAAGCGCCTTTGACCACGGCGTAGCCGGTGGAGTCGATATGCGAGCCTTTGTTCAGAGGCACGGTGCGGTCCAGCACATAGCGGGCGTATTCAATGACTTTGGCACCGCGTTTTTCGTTGTAGCCCGGGCCTTTGGCGCAGCCGTTGTCTTCAGAAATGACATCGGTGCCGTACAAAGCGTCGTAGAGCGATCCCCAGCGTGCGTTGGCGGCATTCAGGGCGTAGCGCGCATTCAAAATCGGCACCACCAATTGCGGACCCGCTTGCAAAGCCAGTTCTGCGTCCACATGTGGGGTGGTGGCTTTGGCTTTGGCAGGCACGGGAACCAGATAACCGATGTCGTGCAAAAACGCTTGATAGGCCTTCATGTCATTGACCGGGCCGGGATGGGCTTGGTGCCATTGGTCCAGCTCGGTTTGCAGGCGGTCGCGTTCAGCCAGCAAGGCTTTATTTTTAGGTGCCAGGTCTTGCACCAGTTGGTCAAATCCTTTCCAAAAAGTGACACTGGAGACCCCGGTGCCGGGCAATACCTGCTGGTCGATGAACCGGTACAGGGCTGAATCGACATGCAATTGGTAGAGGGAAGTACGCTGAGTCATCTAAGGCTTTCTCATCACAAAAAGGGGTTTCGGGTTTTCACCGATAATTTTCTATTTTAGGAGGTCGCTGTGAACCGTTTAAAAATTGGTCTGGCAGGTTTGGTCATTAGCATGTCCTGCGCGGCTTGGGCTGAATCTGAATTCACTGTTTACAGTGGCTATCAAAGCTCACCACATTCCACCGTTGAAAACACCAACACCGGAAAATCTTTTTACACGGGCTGGGAAGGCAAGCCTTTGTCTTTCCCCATTTATTTGGGTTTGCGCTACACCGACTGGGTGACCGATGATTGGGGCTATGCGGTCAACTATGCGCACACCAAGGCTTACTCGACTGACTTGAACAGTTCCAGTAACACCGGCACCAGTGGCAACAGTTACACGAGGCTGGAATTTACCGATGGTGCTAATCCTCTCACGGTGCTTGCCATGCGCCGCTTCACTTACCGAGACATTCGTCCCCATGTGGGCGCTGGCCTTGGCATTTCTGTGCCCCATGTCGAAGTGACTTGGTCGGGTAATAAAACCTTTGAATACCAATACGGGGGCCCGGTCGCGACTTTGTTGGCTGGTTTCAATTACCCCATCAGCGACAAATGGAATCTGTTGACCGAGTTTCAAATGCATTACATGATGATTGACGTCGCCATCACCGGCGGCCGACTCAAAACCAATCTGATCACCAATGCCTTGAATGTTGGAGTCAGCTATCGTTTCTGAACGTTAACCATGCAACAGGTTCAGGATGATTTGCTGGCTGCACTGGCAACAGCTTTGGAGGTTTTGTCGCCTGGCAGTGGTGGCAAGGCCCGTTTTGAAACACCCAAGGTGGCCTCTCACGGCGACTGGGCGGTCACTGCTGCCATGCAATTGGCCAAGCCGCTGGGGCGCAATCCCCGTGACGTCGGCGAGCAATTGCGCCAATCGTTGCTGTCTTCCAAGGCCGGCCAACAATGGTTGTCGGCCATAGAAATCGCCGGCCCAGGTTTTCTTAATCTGCGTCTGACACCCACTGCCAAGCAACAAGTGGTGCGCGAGGTGCTGGACAAAACCACGCAATTCGGCCGGTTGCCTGACAGCGGAAAGCGCTTATTGGTGGAGTTTGTGTCGGCCAACCCGACCGGCCCTTTGCATGTGGGCCATGGCCGTCAGGCAGCCTTGGGAGACGCGATTTGCAATTTGTTTCAGTCGCAAGGCTGGCATGTGCACCGCGAGTTCTATTACAACGACGCGGGCGTGCAAATTCAAACCCTGGCTGCGTCCACACAATGCCGCGCCAAAGGCATCAAGCCGGGCGATACCGATTGGCCTGAGAGCGCTTACAACGGCGAATACATTGCAGACATTGCCAAGGATTTTTTGGCGTGTAAAACGGTGGTCGCCGATGACCGACAAGTCACTGCCCATGGGGATGTCACCGATTTGGACAACATCCGCGAATTTGCGGTGGCCTATTTGCGCCATGAACAAGACTTGGATTTGCAAGCTTTTCAAGTGTCGTTTGACCAGTATTACTTGGAATCGAGTTTGTACACCGATGGCAAAGTGGACAAAGCCGTGGCATCCCTGCAAGCATCTGGGCATACCTATGAACAAGACGGCGCACTGTGGTTGCGCGCCACAGATTTTGGCGATGACAAAGACCGTGTCATGCGTAAATCAGACGGCAGCTTTACCTATTTCGTGCCTGATGTGGCTTATCACTTGGCCAAGTGGCAGCGTGGTTTTAGCAAAGTGATCAATATCCAGGGCACCGATCACCATGGCACCATCGCCCGCGTGCGTGCAGGTGTGCAGGCCGCCTCCAAGCAACAGGGCTTACACATTCCTTTGGGTTATCCCGATTATTTGTTGCACACCATGGTGCGTGTCATGCGGGGTGGCGAAGAAGTGAAGATTTCTAAACGCGCCGGCAGTTATGTGACCTTGCGCGATTTGATCGATTGGACCAGCAAGGACGCGGTGCGGTTTTTTCTGCTCAGCCGTAAAGCCGACACCGAGTATGTGTTCGACGTGGATTTGGCGCGCTCCAAAAACAACGAAAACCCTGTCTACTACGTGCAGTATGCGCATGCCCGCATTTGTTCGGTGCTGACCAAGCTTTCGTCCACGGGCGCACAAGACCCAGCCGTGCTTGCCCAAGATATCACCCTCCATTTAAAGCGCGCCGACTTGTCGGCCCTTGACAGCGCCCCGGCACAAGCCTTGATGATGTTGTTGTCGCGTTACCCGCAGGTGCTGGCGCAGGCCTGTACCGACTTGGCCCCGCACGATGTGACGTTTTATTTGCGTGAGCTGGCTGCTTGTTACCACAGCTACTACGATGCAGAACGAATTTTGGTGGACGATGAGGCCGTGCGCAATGCTCGCGCGGCTTTGATTTACGCTACCGCCCAGGTGTTGAAAAATGGTCTGAATATGTTGGGGGTGCACGCCCCTGACGTCATGTAAAAAGGGCTCCGAATGGCATCTATACCAGCGCAACGCGGCAACACTTTGGTAGGCTTTATTCTGGGCTTGGTGGTGGGCTTGTTGATCGCTTTGGTGGTGGCGGTGTATGTCACCAAGGTGCCGATTCCTTTCATGAACAAAGGCCTGACCCGTAACGCCGAGCAAGACGCCGCTGAAGAAAAGAAAAACAAGGACTGGGACCCGAATGCGCCGCTTTATGGCAAGAACCCGCCAGCCCAGACATCCCCAGATGGCGCAAAACCGGACAAGCCCGCCGAGCCTACTGCGCCTGTTGCCCCCGCTGCTTCTGAAGACCCCTTGGGCGATTTGGCAGCCAGCAAAGCCCAGCAGTCCGATGCCTTTCAGTATTTTGTGCAAGCCGGCGCTTTCGTCTCCAGCGCCGACGCCGAGGGGCAACGTGCCAAATTGGCATTGGGCGGTTACGACCCTGTCATTTCTCAGCGCGAGCAAGAGGGAAAGATCATCTACCGCGTGCGCTTGGGCCCGTTTGACAGCAAGTCACAGGCCGAGCAAATTCAAACCCAATTGAAAACCAATAAATTC
>CAMDSU010000033.1 GCA_945907335.1 Bordetella parapertussis
GTGCGACTGGCCAAAGTATTGGCCGCGTTGCGCGGCAGCGATGAAGTGCAAGAAGAAGACTTGGGACGCGCCGCCCGATTGGTGTTGACACCCCGCGCCACACGTGCGCCTGCGCCACCCGATCAACAAGCCGCCCCCCCCGAGCCCGAACCGCAGAACGACACCCCGCCCGACCAGCCACCACCTAGCGATCCGCCAGAACAGCCGCCCGCCGACCCGCCGCCCGAGCCACCGGCATTTAACCCGCAAGAAATGGCCGAGCTGATGCTTGAGGCCGCGCTCGCGAGTCTGCCTGCGGATGTACTGGCCCAACTGGCTGACCACAAAACCGCAGCCCCTGCTGGGCGCGGGCAGGGCCGCAGCGGCAACCGCAAACCCAGTTTTCTGCGCGGCACGCCCATGCCACCGCGCCCGGGCAACCCTCGCCAAGGCGCCCGTTTACATGTGCTCGCCACGCTCAATGCCGCAGTGCCACGACAAAAATTGCGCCGCCTGCCCAGCCATTCACGCGCCAAGTTGGCGATTCGCACCGAAGATTTTCATGTGCACAGGTATGCAGAGCACAGCCCGACCTGCTTGATATTTGCCATCGATGCTTCGGGTTCCGCGGCTTTGCACCGTTTGGCCGAAGCCAAAGGCGCGGTCGAGTTGCTGTTGACCCAGTCCTATGCCCGGCGTGATCAGGTGTGCGTCATTGGTTTCAGAGGCACACAAGCCGAGGTGCTGCTGCCCCCGACCAAATCGCTGGTGCGCGCCAAACGCAGCCTGTCTGGCTTGCCCGGTGGTGGCGGCACGCCATTGGCCCGTGCCATCGAACAAAGCCTGCAAGTGGCCTTGGCAGAAAAACGTCTGGGGCATTCGCCCAGCTTGGTCATGCTCTCAGATGGCAGGCCCAATGTGAGCTTACAAGGACAAGGCGGGCGGGCCCAAGCGCTGGAGGATGCACTCACTTTAGCGCGTGTTTGGCGCGGCCATCAACTGCCAGCGATTTGGCTTGACACCAGCGCACGGCCAGAACCGCAGGCACAACAACTTGCACAAGCCATGGGCGCCCACTATGTGCCACTGCCCATGGCCAACAGCAATCGCATGGCCCAAGCGGTGCAAGCCGTGCAGTCGGGCAACGCCCCGCCTGCCCCCACCGTGCCGACACCACGTGTGGCTTGGCAGCCCTCCCCAGCGCCCGCCCAGACTCCCGTCTGGCGCAACCCCGGCGCCTGAGCCATGGACTGGGAACGCCAGCGAGAAAACTGGCCCAACAGCGATTTAAGCCGTTTTGTTTCTGCTGCTGGCGTGCGTTGGCATGTGCAGCAAGCCGGTACCCAAGGCCCACGCGTTTTGCTGTTGCACGGCACTGGCGCGTCCTTGCACACCTGGCGCGATTTACTAAAACCTTTGGCAGAACACGCACAAGTGCTGGCAATCGATTTGCCCGGGCATGGCTTTAGCAGCCTGGCCGCCGCTGAAGGCATGTCATTGCCGGGCATGGCGCGAGGCATTACGCAACTTCTTGATGAATTGGCTTGGCCTGTGCAAGCCTTCATTGGCCATTCCGCGGGCGCCGCCATTGCCGCACAAATGGTGCTGGACACACCCCTGCAACCAGAGGTGCTGATTGGTATCAACCCGGCTTGGTTACCTTTGCCAGGCTTGGCGGGTTTGCTGTTTCCTCCTGCCGCCAAATTACTGGCCATGACACCAGCGGTACCGCACTGGTTTGCCCGCCAAGCGAGTCGCCCCGGAGTGCTGGAAAAATTACTGCAAAGCACTGGCTCGGTATTGGATGCACGCGGCAACGACTTGTATGCGCAGTTGGTGGCCAGCCCGGCGCATGCCCAAGGGGCATTGAACATGATGGCGGCCTGGGATTTGTCACGCGGCAGAGAAAAGCTGCGACAACTGCGCTGCCCGGTGCGACTGTTGGTCGGCGGCAAGGATGCCACGGTTCCTCCAGTCCAAGCCAAACAAGCCATGGAATTGCTACATCACGGTGAACTGACCGAATGGCCGGCCTACGGTCACTTGGTGCATGAAGAGGCGCCTACAGAAACCTTGCTTTATTGGCGGAAACAATTGAGCCTAGAATAATCGCAGAGGTGTCACCCATGAAAAAAAATTATTACATTCAATTTTTGAATTTTCTACAGGTGCTCGAGCAAACTTCTGATGCGCCCGATATTGATGTCACCAGCAAGCTGATACTTGAACAAGTCGCCATCGCCGTGGCCAAAGAGGACATGCTGACCGTGTCCGATGTGATGGGGTTGAAACACATCGGTTCACCGGCCACCTTGCACCGCAAACTCTATACCTTGATTGATGCGCACATGGTGAACGCTGTGTTTCATGGCAACAACCGACGTACCAAATACATGGCCTTGACGAAAGAGGGTGAAAGCTACTTTCACCGTTTGTCTGACGCCATACAAATGACACAACCGGTGCACATTTGAATGTGTTTTCCCTGCTAAAACACTATTTCACGCAATAAAAATTAACTTCTGCGTAATGAATTTCAGCGTGCGTGCGCACCGGTGAGGGGTTGCGCGTGTCGGGCGAAAAAATCTTTTTGTTTGACAAGGCCCAAAACACATGGCCGAGTGAAACACCGCCGTTCCAATCACCCAGTATGGACAAATATTCATACTCGTCTTCGCTGGGCAAACGTGCATTCACCATCTTGCAAGCCGTGCTGGCGATTTCCGAATTGGGCGCTTGATTGATAGAAAACCCAGGCGCACCCACCAATACCAACATCTTGTCGCCCATCATCACCAGCGTAGGGAAAGCGGTTTTCTGAAAATGCCGGACCATTTGCAGCGCCAGCTTTCCCATCACATTTTCAGGTTTGCCTTGGTCCTTGAAACTGACCGATTCCCCTTTGGGAAGAACCACATGCAGTGTCACCAATAAATCGCCTTTGCACCCGGGCGAATAACTGTAAGTGCCCCACACAAACCCTTTGACCTTTGAGAGCAAGACAGTGTCCTCTGACTCAAAGCGCTTGTTATTCTTCAGGCCTCGAATCAACTCCAAAGTAGAGCTGGGGTTGGCAAATTCCAAACGGGTGTTTTGCGGATTGAAATTTCGCGTCACCGAATTGATGGCCGCTTTCAATGTGGCCTCGAGCATGATGTCCATGCCGTTGCCCTCAATGGCCATTTGCTTGTTCTTATCGATCAATTCATCGAGCTTTTGCAAGGTATAGACCGCGTCTACCGCAGATACACCCAGCATCAGTAAATCTTTCATGTGGCCCATTGACTGAGTCACCAACTCATTGCGACTGCTGCCAAAGGCGTCTTGGTATTGGCATAAATCTTGGCCACGCAGAAAAAATACCGTGGGCCACAGCGTGATTTTTTCAACGGCAAATGCCGGTGATGGTGTTTGTAAAGTAAGTCCCAGCGAACAAAGCGTGAGGAAATTTGCGACAGTCAATTTGGAAATCATCCGACGCACCATAAATCCAAATATATAAATCTAATTGACATACATCAACAAAACGATTGTTCATGTCAACCCGTCATGCTTGATGTATATCAACTGTCGTGGCCAGTGGGCATGTGCAAAATCTGCACCGCATTGAAATCAGTTCTCAGATGACTTCGACGGTTGAGGCAGTGACAGCAGGCGACTCTGTGCGTCAGGTTTTGGCCATGCCCATCAAATGCGCCATGTCTTTCAAGAAAATCTTCACATGCGCCATGGGTTTTGTGCGCTCGAGTTTTTTATTCATATAGGAATCGAAGGTGAGTTTTTGCACATCTTTGTCCTCACACATCTTGACAAAACTTTCACGCCGCTTGTCAGTGCTGTACCAAAAGTACTGCATGATGCCCAGCACCAAAAACACGGTGCCGTGGTCTTTCATGAAACGCTTGCGCGCCAATTTCAACACCTTGGGGTTACCGCTGAGCAGCAATTCATGCGCCGCTTCTGCAGCGAGTCGCCCACCCAACATGGCGTAATAAATACCTTCACCTGACGCGGGTGCCACCACGCCTGCAGCGTCACCTGCCAGCACCACGTCGCGTCCGTTGTCCCAACGTGGCAATGGCTTCATCGGCAATGGTGCGCCCTCTCGGCGCAACACCGTAGCGTTTTGCAAACCGGCTGCGTCCCGCAAACGCCCAACCGCACCGCGCAAAGAAAAGCCCTTGTCGGCACTGCCCGTGCCCACGCTCATGGTGTCACCGTGGGGAAATACCCAGCCATAAAAATCGGGCGACAAACTGCCCCGGTAATACACATCGCAGCGCGAAGGATCGGCGTCGGTTTGCATCATGTCTTGCGGTGTTTGCACAATCTCGTGGTAGGCAAACACGTATTTGGTTTTTTCTGCACCGGGCACGGCTTGCCTGGCCACTTCAGACTTGGCGCCGTCCGCACCAACGACACAACGCCCTCGGGTGCTTGCTGCAAACGTGACGCCGTCATCGGTACGCACCGTGAAATGCACACGGCTCACACCATCGTCATCGCGTGTGAGTTTGTCGAACACGCCACGTTGGCGCACCGCGCCGTGTCGCTCTGCACGTTCACGCAACCATTCGTCAAACTGGTCGCGGTTGACCATGCCCACAAATCCGCCTTCGATGGGAATGTCGACTTTTTTATCTTTGGGTGACACCATGCGTGCAGCACGCGCTTTGGCCACCAGCAATTCATCGGGAATGTGAAAGTCTTTAATCAGCCGTGGTGGTATCGCGCCGCCACACGGCTTGATACGCCCTTGTCGGTCAAGCAGCAACACCTTGTGCCCTTGCTGGGCAAGGTCATCTGCGGCAGTTGCACCGGCAGGACCACCGCCTACCACCACCACGTCATACGTATCGTTTTGCATAAGAATTCTCCACATACTAGGACCCGTTCACACCCATGTTCATGTCGATGTGGTTTGCACATGACGCCAGGCAAAGGCACTGACCATCATTCCTGCAACCAGCAACGGCACCCCAAACGCACTCAAACCCAAGGCTTGCTTGACCGGGTCTTTCATGAACCGGTACATCAATGGCACTTGCGCGTAAATCAGCAACAGCACGGCCAAGCCGTAAGGCCAGTCGGTCCAGTGCAACAACAACGCCACCACCACAAATTGCGGCAGCAGCATGACCCAGCATGCCGTGCCTGCAGCGCGTTTGACGCCGAGTTGCACCGGCAATGACCACACACCCATTTGCCGGTCACCCTCTATCGCTTTGAAATCATTCAAAGTCATGATGCCGTGCGCCGCCAAGCTGTAGAGCAAGGCCAGCGTCACAATGTGTGCGCCCGGCCATTGACCGCCTGTCATCACAGCAGCACCGGTGATCCAAGCCAAGCCTTCGTAGCTCAAACCGCAAGCGGCATTGCCCAACCAGCCGTCTTGTTTGAACCGAAAAGGTGGCGCGCTGTAACCCCAAGCCAAGAGCAGCGCCAACAAAGTGGCCTTGAACGCCCAGTCACCCAGCTGCCATGCCCAACACAAAGACAAAGCGGTCCACACGATGGCAATGCCCAACCCCCAATGGCCGGGAATGCGGCCGGAGGGAATCGGGCGACGGGGTTCGTTGATCGCATCGACATGCCGGTCAAACCAATCGTTGACAGCTTGGCTGGTGGCGCAGACCATCGGGCCTGCCAATACCAACCCCCCTAAGACCAGCCACCATTGGTCGGTAATGGATTGGCCCGAAGACACCACGCCGCACGCAAACGCCCACATGGGCGGAAACCAGGTGACGGGTTTGAGAAGCTCTAAAACCGCTGATGCTTGGGGGAACTGCATTGCCGCATTTTTCATTTGACAGCAATAAATGTCAATCTAAGTTGACGCTTTTTAGAGGTATTTAGGGTTTACTCTGAGTCAATCTCAGACACCATGCCATAACGGTGCAATTTGACATAGAGACTTTGGCGCGATAAGCCCAGCATTTCAGCCGCTGAAGCGCGGTTGTTGTGGGTGAGCTCCAAGGCGGCCTGTATACACATGCGTTCAATCATGGTGCTGGTCTCGCCGACAATGTCTTTCATCGGCATGCGTCCGACCAATTGCGACAATTGCTCGACCGAATCGGCCATGCCGGAGGTAGCGGATTTTTCGCGGCCACCGCCAAGACGGATATCGCGAATGAAAAACCCGTAGGTCAGTTCATCAGCCGCCAAAGTGACTGCGGCCATGTCCACCGCCAACTGCACGCCAGCCACGCTGCGCAACTCGGTGGCGAATCCTCTGAGGATGCGGGACTGGCGCAAATTGTTGAGCAGCACACCCATGTCGACCGAACCGCGCGCCAAATAATCTTCCAAATTTTTATCCACCAATTGACTGCTGGTGCTCAAGCCCAACATGGCGCATATTTCTGCATTACCCGCTTTGATCAAACCACTGCGATCGGTCACGATAAAGCCAATCGGTGCGTTTTCAAGAGCGTTGCTGAACCAATCATTGCCATCGGCACTGGCCCCGGACTTGGCGCCGCGCTGCGAGCCCATGGGCTGCAAACGCAATAAGAATTGGGGGCCGCCTTCTTGTACAAACACCGAGGCATGCAACTGGCAGTCTTCCTCGGCTTTGAGCATACGCACACGCGCGGTTTCCGTGCGTCCCGAGGCTTGGGATGCACGCAATAATGCGTCCAAACTGTCCCGCGAACTGGTCTCAAAACATTGGGCGATATCGGTGCCGGGCAAGCGCTTGACTGCCTCCTTCAGCACAGATTGGGCGGCCTGGTTGGCCTCCATCACGCGACGCTGTGCCACATCCACCACCAACATCGGATCAGCCACGGACTCAAACAGCAGTCTGTAGCGCGCTTCCATGTGACGCAAGCGCAGGTAATCGCGTTCCATGGATTGGTGGGCATCGACCAAACGCCGCTGCATTTGCGACACACCACTCAAGTCGCGACCAAACAACCAGAATTGGGTGTTGTGGGCAAATGCCACAGACATGATTTGCAATGGCACATCGGTGTCGGCGGGGCCCCGCAAGTTGACATGCCGCCAAGCGTTAGGGGTGTCGGCTTTGGGCGGGACAAACAACTGACGGATTTTTTCTAAGCTGTCCAAGGTGGAGACATCGGACAAGTTTTTGCCCTTCCACACGTTGAGGTTCAGGCGCTGCAGCTCTTTGCCGCTGACCTGGATATCTTGGATATGGCCGGTTGCATCTGTGACAAAAATGACGTCGGACAGAGCTGACAAGAGACTTTGAACTTGCTCGCAAGGTAAAGCGTTAAGGTTCACGAATTGACCTGACAACTGAATGGTTTTGGCACTGCTGTACTTTTTCCAGCGCCTGCGTGTGGGCCTGGTCTGCGCGCAAACACGAAAAATCTGCATCCAGCAGATCGGCCAAGTTAGGCTGTAATCGCAACAAAGGGCCGCCTGCCATGACCAACATATGCGGGTTGCCAGACAGTTTGCGCAAACGTGCGATGGTTTTTTTCAATGCCGGAATTTGCCGGTCTTCAGACACGGAAATACCCAACACATCCACCCATTCTGAGCGCACCGCAAGTGCCATGTCTTCCTCGGCGAACTGGTTGGCGCTGAAGACTTGCCAGCCATAACGTTTGAAATATTGGGACAACAACAATAAACCCAGGGAATGTTGCGCGCCTGGGGGCCTGACCAACAAAGCGCTGAATGCGTTGGCTGGCTTGGGTTTTTGTACCCCCATGACGAATTCAGCGCTCAGGCTGTAGACCAATTCCTCTAAGCGAAATATGCCACTGGTGACTTGGATAAAGTCAATGTCATCGGCTTCCCACCAGTCATGAAACAAGCGTGCGGTCTCTGGAATGGTGTCCAGATACAGGCTTTCGATGTCGAAGTCCTGCGCCAGCAACGAGCGCGCATAGGCTTCGGGTGCGGCCAGGTCTGGCGACACACAGACTTGACCGAGGGCAACACTATGAGCGGGCAACATGGTTTTTTTTGCGTAAACACGGATGGCGGTATCGATCAATTGAGGAATGACAAGCGACACCAAGGCCTCATGCAAAGGTGTGCTGATTTCGGAACTGATCGTGTCTTGCACTTGAACCCCTGTCCACATGCCTGTTCTAAGTCAAATAAATAAGTCACAAAGTGTCAAGCTTTTTAGACAGTCAGTGACTAGGGAAAACCCCGATTATGTCATCTTTAAATAACGTCAATTCAAGTTGACACATTGGCATTCAGACCCTACAGTCAGTTCATGGATTTTTCTCTTTTTCAGACATGAACAACGCCTTTGAACCGACTGTCAGCGCCGGCTTGTACACACCCCAAGAACGGGCGCGGCGTGATGCGACCATTTGGACGCCTGTTCAAGGTTTTCTGGCGGCTTTTCAATTCATCGTATTTGCGGTCAGCGTGTGTCTGATCGCCCGCTACATGGTGACGGGTGAAGGCGAGACGGCTGCCGTTTGGTCGGTGGTGTTCAAAACCCTGGTGCTCTACGCCATCATGGTGACCGGCTCCATCTGGGAAAAAGTGGTGTTTGATAAATGGTTGTTCGCCCCGGCATTTTTCTGGGAAGACGTGTTCAGTTTTCTGGTGTTGGGTTTGCACACTGCCTATCTGTGGAGTCTGTACACCGGCAACATGGGCACGCGCGACCAGCTCTGGCTGGCGCTGGCCGCCTACGCCGCTTATGCCATCAACGCCGGCCAATTTCTGCTCAAACTTCGCGCCGCACGCGCGCAAGAGCGCGCCACACTGGCCATGCACCAGGAGTTAGCCACATGACAGGCATGCCCGTCATCCCTATTCGCAGTGAGGCCGGCAGTTGCGACACCTCGCCGCTGATCACCACCGAACGCGGTCAACGCGAGGTGTTTTGCGGACTGACTGGCATCATTTGGCTGCACCGCAAAATTCAAGACGCATTTTTCTTGGTGGTGGGCTCGCGCACTTGCGCGCACTTGATTCAGTCTGCCGCTGGCGTGATGATTTTTGCCGAGCCTCGCTTTGGCACAGCCATCATTGACGAGCGTGACTTGGCTGGCTTGGCCGACTGCAACGACGAACTCGACAAAGTGGTCGACAAACTGTTGCTGCGCCGCCCCGACATCCGCACTTTATTCTTGGTGGGGTCGTGCCCTTCTGAGGTCATCAAGCTCGATCTGTCCCGCGCGGCCGAACGCTTGAGCCGTCGCCACAACCCGGCAGTTCGGGTACTGAACTACTCAGGCAGCGGCATCGAAACCACCTTCACGCAAGGCGAAGATGCTTGCTTGAATGCATTGGTGCCGGTGTTGCCCTCATTGCCCACTGGCTCCAAACCGCGCCTCATGGTGGTAGGTACGCTGGCAGATATCGTCGAGGACCAAATGCGTCGGTTACTGACCGACATGGGCGTGCGTGATGTCGATTTCTTTCCGCCGCGCAACAGCACCCAATTGCCCGAGGTCGGGCCCGACACGGTGTTTTTGCTGGCGCAACCGTTTTTGGCCGACACCACGCTGGCGTTGGAAGCACGCGGCGCAAAGCGCCTGGCCGCACCGTTTCCCTTGGGAGTTGAAGGAACCACTGCTTGGTTGCAAGCGGCGGCACATGCCTTTGGTATCAGCCAACAAACCTTTGACGATGTCACCCACGCCCCGCGCCAACGCGCCGAAGTGGCATTGGCGCGACAACGCGTTCACCTGTCCGGCAAAAAAATCTTTTTCTTCCCCGATTCCCAATTGGAAATTCCCTTGGCGCGATTTCTCCAGCGCGAGATGGGCATGACCTTGGGTGAAATCGGCACACCCTATTTACACCGCAAATTAATGGCTGAAGAACTCGCCCTGTTACCAGCTGGTGCACGCATCACCGAGGGCCAACATGTCGAAAACCAATTGGACCGCTGCCATGCCGAAGCCCCGGATCTGGTGGTGTGCGGCCTGGGTTTGGCCAATCCCTTGGAAGCCCAAGGCATCGCCACCAAATGGGCGATCGAACTGGTGTTCACCCCGATTCAAGGCTATGAGCAAGCTGCCGACTTGGCCGAATTGTTCAGTCGCCCACTGCGTCGTCGCATCAAACTAGCCGCCTGAGGACACCTACACATGCAACTCACCCTCTGGACATACGAAGGACCGCCACACGTCGGTGCCATGCGTGTGGCCACTGCCATGACGGATGTGCACTATGTGTTGCACGCCCCGCAAGGTGACACTTACGCGGATTTGCTGTTCACCATGATCGAACGTTTGCCGCGCCGCCCGCCCGTCACTTACACCACGTTCCAAGCACGCGATCTCGGAGGCGACACCGCCCAATTGTTCAAAGATGCTGCGCGTGACGCGCATGAACGTTTCAAGCCCAATGCCATGTTGGTCGGCGCATCATGTACTGCGGAATTGATCCAAGACGATCCCGGCGGTTTGGCCTTGGCACTGAAACTTCCCATTCCAGTGGTGGCGCTCGAATTACCGGCCTACCAACGCAAAGAAAATTGGGGCGCCTCCGAAACCTTCTACCACTTGGTGCGTGCACTCGTGCCGGGTCAACACCAACGTGCTCCTCTCGCGGGCCGTGCAGCGGTGTGCAACATCCTTGGCCCCACCGCACTGGGTTTTCGCCACCGCGATGACACGCGTGAAATACGCTCACTGCTGCAAGAACTCGGCATACAAGTCAATGTCGTGGCCCCGCTGGACGCCAGCGTGGCCGATGTCCGCAAACTGCCTGAGGCTGATTTCAACGTGGTGCTCTACCCCGAACTCGCACGCACCGCAGCCCAGTGGTTGCAACGCCAGTTTGACCAACCGTTTACCCAATGCATTCCCTATGGCGTCAACGGCACCCTTGACTTCATCGCCGAGGTGCGCGAATTGGCCGGACTGGGTAACAGTGAAGCCACGCGCCAAGCGTATTTGCAAAACTCGCGCGCCCGCTGGTATGCCAAATCGGTCGACTCCACCTACCTCACCGGCAAACGGGTGTTTGTGTTCGGTGACGCCACACACGCGATCGCAGCAGCCCGCGTGGCACACCAAGAAATGGGTTTTGAAGTAGTGGGTCTGGGCACTTACAGCCGCGAGTTCGCCCGCGAAGTGCGCGATGCCGCCAAACTCTATGGGGTGGAAGCGCTGATCACCGACGACTACTTGGATGTCGAAGACCAGGTCAAAGCCTTGCAACCCGAACTGTTGCTGGGCACACAAATGGAGCGACATATTGCCAAGCGTTTAGGCATTCCTTGCACCGTCATTTCTGCGCCCATGCACGTGCAGGACTTCCCTGCCCGCTATGCCCCGCAAATGGGTTTTGAAGGTGCCAATGTGTTGTTTGACACCTGGGTGCACCCGCTGATGATGGGATTGGAAGAGCACCTCTTGGGCATGTTCCGTGAAGACTTCGAATTCCACGATGGCGCAGCGCCTTCCCATTTGGGCTCTGGGCATGGCACAGCAAGCGTCACTCCCAAAGTGGTGTCAGCGGACACGCTGGCCGAAGTGCACTTGTCTGTGCAAAACGAATACATTGAAATTCCGCCGTCAGTAGCCAGCACCCCCAGTGCCGACAGCACCGACTGGGCGCCGGAAGCTGAAAAAGAATTGAAAAAAATCCCGTTTTTTGTACGCGGTAAAGCCCGTCGCAACACCGAGATATTTGCCCGTGAGCGCGGCGTGTCGCGCATCACGGTCGAGACCATGTACGAAGCCAAGGCCCATTTCAGCCGCTGAAGTCCCACAGGAGCAACCCGATGATCGAAACCGCCAACATCCCCATCAGCCAAATCAAACGCGGCGGACGCCCCGACGGCGAGGGCAGCGTGCAAGTTCAGCTCGACCCCAGTGTGAAGATTGGCAATGCCAAAGTGTTTGCCATTTACGGCAAAGGCGGCATTGGCAAAAGCACCACCTCCTCCAATTTGTCGGCCGCCTTTTCCAGACTGGGTAAGCGGGTACTGCAAATTGGTTGTGACCCCAAGCACGACAGCACCTTCACGCTCACCAAAAAAATGTTGCCCACGGTGATTGATGTGCTCGAAACCGTGGACTTTCACGCCGAAGAGCTGCGCGTAGAAGATTTTGTGTTTGAAGGCTACAACGGTGTGATGTGCGTCGAGGCCGGTGGCCCGCCTGCCGGTACCGGTTGCGGCGGCTATGTGGTCGGTCAAACCGTCAAGCTCTTGAAAGAACACCATTTGCTGGAAGACACCGACGTCGTTATTTTTGACGTGCTCGGTGACGTGGTCTGCGGCGGTTTTGCCGCGCCACTCCAACACGCTGACCGCGCGCTCATCGTCACCGCCAACGACTTCGATTCCATCTTCGCCATGAACCGCATCGTGCAAGCCATTGGCGCCAAGTCGAAAAACTACAACGTGCGCTTAGGCGGCGTGATCGTCAACCGCAGCGACGACACCGACCAAGTCGACAAGTTCAACGCCGTCACTGGTTTGAAGAACATGGCGCATTTCCCCATGCTGGATGAAATCCGCAAAAGCCGTTTGCAGAAATGCACCATGTTTGAGCTTGAAGCCACGCCCGCCGTCAAGGCCGTGCAAGACGAGTACATGCGCTTGGCAGCTGCCTTGTGGGCAGGCACAGACCCGCTGCCCTCCATCCCCATGAAAGACCGCGATATTTTTGATTTGTTGGGATTTGATTGAGATGAACCACGCCAGTTATGTCGAGCGACGCGGCCAGATCGAAACCTATTTCGATCGCACCGCTGCCAAGGCCTGGGAGGTACTCACCTCTAACGCGCCGGTGGGACGCATTCGCGCCACCGTGCGTCGTGGCCGCGACCAGATGCGCAACAACTTGTTGTCCTGGTTGCCCGAGGACATGACCGGCTTGCGTTTGCTCGATGCCGGTTGCGGCACCGGCGCGCTGGCGCAAGAAGCCATGAAGCGCGGCGCGCATGTGGTGGCCATCGATTTGTCACCCACCCTGGTCAACCTGGCACGTGAGCGCCATGCCCAAGACCTGCTGGCCGATCCCAGCTTGTCTGCGCGCGGTGGCCGTATCGAGTTTTTGGCTGGCGACATGTTGTC
>CAMDSU010000034.1 GCA_945907335.1 Bordetella parapertussis
AAACCAAGTGCTACAAACTTGGCGACCCTACGGGGATTCGAACCCCGGTACTCACCGTGAAAGGGTGATGTCCTAGGCCTCTAGACGATAGGGTCAAATCCTGGACTTCCCGATATTCTGGTGGAGGTAAGCGGGATCGAACCGCTGACCTCTTGCATGCCATGCAAGCGCTCTCCCAGCTGAGCTATACCCCCGACAAATATCGAGTCTGAGATTATAACCAGAAAATTTTGTCACTCTTTAAGTCGCAACAAAACTTCTTCTCTGGTGAACAAAGCAATCACCGCATCTAGCGACGGCGTCTGCGGCGTACCGAGCAATAACACCCTCGCCGGCATGGCCAGTTGAGGCATTTTCAAGCCATGCGCTTGTAACACTTCTTTCATGACGGCGGCAATCGCTGTTTTGTCCCATTCGCATTCACGCAAGCTGTCGACCAGCGATTGCAATACAGGCCGCACCGCATCCGTCACGTGCTGCGCCAAGTCTTCTGCACTGGGCTGCGCCGGTTGGTAAAAACGCCGCACCCAATCTGCCAGCGCAACAGTGGTGTCGCAACGGTCTTTCAATAAATCACAAAGGGCTGGCAAGCGTTCATCGGCGGTGATGCCCATGGCTTGCAAATGCACCGTCACCAGCGCGGCCAATGCATCGCCTGTCGTGGCTTTCAAATGCTGTGCATTCACCCAACGCAATTTGGCTTCGTCAAACTGCGCTGCGCTTTTGCCCAAATGGTCCAGGTTGAACCACTGCACAAATTGTTCGCGGCTGAATATTTCATCGTCGCCGTGGCTCCAGCCCAAGCGCGCCAAATAGTTCACCATGGCCTCGGGCAAAAAGCCTTCATCGCGAAATTGCGTCACCGGTTTGGCACCGGTACGTTTACTCAACTTCTCGCCCTGCTCATTCAGCACGGTTGGCAAATGCGCATAGACCGGTGGTTCATGTGCCAACGCTTGAAAAATATGAATTTGTCGAGGTGTGTTGTTGACATGGTCATCGCCACGAATGACATGGGTGATGGCCATGTCAATATCATCAACAACGACGCAAAAGTTGTAGGTGGGCGTACCGTCCGGGCGAGCAATGACCAAGTCATCTAACTCGAGGTTGCTGATTTCAATCAGACCTTTGACTTTATCGTCCCATGTCACAGTGCCAGTCAGCGGCGTTTTAAATCGCAACACGGGCTTGATGCCAGCCGGTACCGCAGGCAAGGTTTTGCCAGGCTCAGGACGCCAAGTTCCGTCGTAACGCGGTTTTTCCTTGGCAGCCATTTGGCGTTCACGCAATGCATCCAGTTCGCTCACGCTCATGTAGCACGGGTAAACAAACCCACGGTCTTGCAATTGCGAAAGCACTTGCTTGTAGCGGTCCATGCGCTGCATTTGGTAGAACGGGCCTTCATCATGCGTGAGCCCCAACCAAGACATGCCTTGCAAAATCACCTCAACTGCTTCTTGTGAAGAACGATCGACATCGGTGTCTTCAATGCGCAAAATGAACTTACCGCCAGTGGCTCTGGCAAATGCCCACGGGTAAAGCGCTGAACGAATATTGCCAAGATGGATAAAGCCTGTCGGCGAAGGCGCAAAGCGGGTACGTGTGCTCATGCTGTGGCCTTGATCTGATCTAGCCCACGGGACAAATCGTTTTTCAAATCATCGAGATGCTCCAGGCCAACGGCCACCCTCACTAAACTTTGTTGGATACCAGCCAACTGCCGATTGGCTTCAGTCAAGCGCCCGTGCGATGTACTGGCAGGATGGGTGATGATGGTTTTCACGTCGCCCAAATTGGCGGTAATAGACATCAACTGAGTGCTGTCAATGACTGTAAATGCGTTGCTGCGGCAATGCACAGGGTCGGCACCCACCACATCAAACGACAACACCGGACCGCCCTTGCCAGACTGTTGCGCCATGGCCAGCGCATGTTGCGGATGAGAACTCAGGCCAGGGAAATGCACTTTGGCTACTTTGGGGTGTTGCTCTAACCATGTGGCAAGGGCCAAGGCTTGATCTGACTGCGCTTTCATTCGCAGGGACAAGGTTTCCAAACCCTTGAGTACGACCCAGGCATTGAAAGGCGACAGGCTCATACCTGCACTGCGCATCACAGGAATAAATTTTTCACTGACCATGGATTGCGAGGCACACAAGGCACCCGCAACCACACGGCCTTGACCATCAAGGTATTTGGTGCCCGAATGAACAATCACGTCAGCGCCGAAAGCAATCGGCGTTTGCAAAGCGGGGGTACAAAAACAATTGTCGACCGCCAGCACCGCATTGGCAGCATGCGCAATATCGGCCAATGCACGTATGTCACAAACTTCAGTGAGTGGATTGGTCGGCGTTTCGGCAAAAAGCAATCGGGTGTTGGGTTGAATGGCCTGCTTCCACTCAGCCATATCGGTCTGTGAAACAAATGTGGTTTGAACACCAAACTTGGCAAATTCAGTGCTGAGCAACTTGTGCGTGGACCCAAACACAGAATGCGAGCACACTACATGGTCACCACTTTTGAGCAATGCCATGCACAACAATAAAACGGCCGCCATGCCGCTGGAGGTACCCACACACGCTTGTGCCCCTTCAAGAGCGGCCAAGCGTTTTTCAAAACTGGCAACTGTCGGGTTGGTAAACCGGGAATAGATGTAGCCGTCTTGTTCTCCGGCAAAACGGCGAGCAGCGGTTTCACTGTCAGGCTGGACAAAGCTGCTGGTTAAAAACAAGGCCTCGGAATTTTCGCCATACTGGGATTTATCAACCGCAGTGCGAACTGCCAAGGTTTCTTTGTGAAAGTGTTCGGGATTTAGAGAGTCAGTCATAAAAGGTCAACGTACATCAGCATTGGGTAAAGCAAGGCGGGAATGGTCTGCAGTATCTTCTTCAACACCAACTCGGTGCTGACCCAAGCGAGTGATATCTTCAACGCTCACATCGCCAGTGATGTAGACACCGTCAAAACAAGATGCATCAAAGCCATGGATAGTTGGAGCGCCTGGCAAGGCAGCACGTTTGACGGCATCAAGCATGGGCGCAATGTCTTGGTAAATCAGCGCATCGCATCCAATCAATTCGCGCACTTGCTCGATGCTGCGACCAAACGCTACCAACTCTTCAGAGGTGGGCATGTCAATCCCATAGACATTGGGGTATCGAACCGGCGGCGCAGCGCTTGCCAAATACACTTTTCTGGCACCAGCGTCACGGGCCATTTGCACAATTTCTTTGCTGGTGGTCCCACGCACAATGGAGTCGTCGACCAGCAATACGTTGCGGCCTTTGAATTCACTGACGATGACATTGAGCTTTTGGCGCACGGAACGTTTACGCACCGCTTGGCCGGGCATGATGAATGTGCGTCCCACATAACGGTTTTTGACAAAGCCTTCGCGGTAAGGTTTGCCCAACAAATGCGCCAATTGGGTGGCACTCGGTCGACTGGATTCAGGAATGGGAATCACCACATCAATGTCAGAGGGTGGAACAGTGGAGACCACGCGCTTGGCAAGTGACTCTCCCAAATTTAACCGCGCCTGATACACCGAAATACCGTCCATGGTTGAGTCTGGGCGCGCCAAATACACGTATTCAAAAATACATGGCATCAAACGGGTAGCGTTGGCACATTGGCTGGCATGTAACTGCCCTTGCATATCAATGAACACGGCTTCACCGGGCGCGACATCTCGCACAAACACATGACCGGTGCCTTCCAGCGCTACCGATTCGCTGCCAACCATCCACGTGCCATCGCTGCCTTGGCCCAAGCACAAAGGACGAATGCCAAAGGGATCGCGAAAAGCCAACAATCCGTGCCCAGCAATCATGGCAATCACCGCATAAGAGCCTTTGATTCTTTGATGCACACCACTGATAGCAGTAAACACATCCACCACTGCCAGGGTATTGCCACGTGTGGTTTTTTCAAGCTCGTGTGCGAGCACATTGAGCAATACCTCGGAGTCACTTTCTGTGTTGATATGGCGGTGATCGGTTGAAAACAATTCAGCCTTGAGCGCATGCGCATTGGTCAAATTACCGTTGTGCACCATCACCAAACCAAATGGCGCATTCACATAAAAAGGTTGCGCTTCCTCTTCGCTGTAGGCGTTGCCTGCTGTCGGGTAACGCACCTGCCCGAGTCCGATATTGCCGGGTAAGGCCCGCATGTTGCGTGTACGAAAAACATCGCGCACCATGCCCTTGGCTTTTTGCATGAAAAACTTGCGATCCAATTGGGTGACGATGCCGGCAGCATCCTGACCGCGGTGCTGTAGTAACAGCAAAGCGTCATAGATCAATTGGTTCACATGCGAAGGACTGACCACCCCCACTATGCCGCACATCAAGTCACCAACCTTTCCAATGGCGCCGGCAAGACCGGCTTTAAATACACAAGCAATTGATGAACCGACTGGGCAACCTGAGAATCCACCCAAACCTCTGCCAGTCGCCAAGGTGTGAGTCCGACCAATACGGCAATGGCCATCCACATGATGGCTGCACGCGCCAAACCAAACACCGTGCCCAGCATTCGATCCGCCAATCCCAGACCTGCAAGTGACAACAAACGCTTCAACACACTGCCAATCAATGCCATCACCAGCATGACCAACAGAAAAATCAATACCCAAGCAACGGCCTCGCGCATGCCTTGGGCCCAAGCAGGCAAAGGCAATTCACGGCTCCACTCGAAGGCGTATCGGCTACAAACCACAAATCCCAATACCCAGGCCAAAAGCGCAAAAAATTCTTTGACCACTCCGCGCCAAAATCCCAAGGCACCTGACAACAACATCAGGCCGATCAACACCCAATCAACAGCATTCATTCCCTAGAGCGTCAGCACCACCGCACTCAACTGCAGCGACTTGGTTTTATTGATGATTTTTTGGGCTTCTTCGCGTGTGGCAAACGGCCCAGCACGCACACGGGTGCGTTTGCCCTCAGAGGTTTGTGCAATATGTATGTAAGTTTTGACGCCAGATTTTTCAAGCTTGCTGCGGATATCCTTGACCTTGGCTTCATCCGAAAAAGCACCAAATTGCACAATAAAACGCTCTGCAACCGTTTCTTTGGCGGTCGGTTTAGCGGCATTGGCAGCATCTTTGGGCGCGGTCGCCGTTTTCTCTGGTTCTGATTTGGGCTTGGGGTCTGGCGTTCTCACGTCAGCCACCGAAGGCTCAGATGCAGTCGGTGTATCCACGGGCGCAGAGGATTTTTTGCTGTCCTCAGCCACCACTTGCTCGTTGCTGCTGACGGCTTCTGAAGTAGGGACCTTGGCATTGACCAATTCATCTGGAATAGCAACGCTTGGCGGTTGCGACGGACGCACCGCATCCCTGTCAGGCATATCGATTCGAATGTCTGCTGCCATATCGCGCGGTTTGGTATCAAAAACCAGCGGAAAACCCACCACTGCAATTACGACCAGCACGGTAGCGCCAATGAGTCTGTGACGCGCTTGTTTGCGCAGGCTGTCCATGCTTTGTGCGTCATCTTTGTTGGATTCGGCGGGCGACGAGTTGGAAGCGCGGGACTTGAAAAAGGCCATGGGCAGGTTCAGGTGGGTGAAGCAGCGGGTAGACGGCCTTCAATACCGTGCTGTAAAACCCCGCCAACAGTGAAAAACGAACCAAAGACAAGAATTCTATCAGCGGGGTCAGCCGCAATTAAGGCCTGGTTCATTGCTTCAGAGGGCCCACTGCACAAGCTAGCAGTCGCTGTTGCAGCCGGCTTCAATGACTGCCAGACATCTTTCAAGGCTTGCGCGCTGGCCGCTCTGGGCGTGGGCAGGTCGCAAAAGTACCAACATTCCACCAGCGGCATCAAGCGCTGCAGCAGTCCCGTGAGATCTTTGTCAGCCATAGCGCCCACCACCGCATGGGTGCGGGGATAAAACCCCATGGCGTCCAAGTTGTGTGACAAAGCAGCCGCTGCATGCGGGTTGTGCGCGACATCAAGCACGATAGCCGGTTGCCCCGGCAATAATTGAAAACGCCCCGGCCAAGTCACCAAAGAAAATCCCGCGCGTATGGCTTGCGCCGTGACTGGCAACTGCGAACGCATGGCCTCCATCACAGCAATCACACCTGCCGCGTTCAATAGTTGATTGGCACCGCGCAAGGCAGGATATGCCAAGCCACTGTAAGTGCGGCCACGAGCGCGCCATGTCCATTGCTGGTTATCGCCAGAAAACTGCACATCCTTCATCACCTGCCAGATATCTGTTTGCAATTTGCCGGCATGCATCAAGAGGGAATGGGGGGGGGAAGGATCGCTGATTACCACCGGTTTTCCCACACGCATGATGCCGGCTTTTTCAGCGCCTATGGTTTCTCGGTCTGGCCCCAGTAATTCCATATGGTCCAGGTCGACGCTGGTGATGACCGCACAGTCTGTGTCAATCACGTTGACCGCATCAAGGCGACCGCCCAAACCGACTTCCAGAATCACAACATCCAACTTGGCAGATGCCAAGCAACTGAATAAGGCCAAACTGGTGAACTCAAAATAACTGAGCGTGACCTCGCCTCTGGCTGCCTCAACCCGCTCGAAATGCCCAACCAAATCAGCCTCGGCCACAGGTTGACCGTTGATGCAGCAACGCTCTTGAAAGTACACCAAATGCGGCGATGTATACAAACCCGTTTTGTAACCAGATTGTCGGTAAACAGACTCCAGCATTGCGCAGGTAGAGCCTTTCCCGTTGGTTCCGGCCACGGTAACAACCGGGCAACCAAATTGCAAACCCATGGTTTTTGCCACCACAGCGACACGATCAAGCCCCATCTCAATGGTTTGCGGGTGCAAGCGCTCACAATGGCTGAGCCAATCATTTAAATTCATAAATATGATTGTCCCTCAAAGCACGCAAAACCCTGTCAACCCCATGGCTTGCATTTTCGTTAAAGTGATGGAACATCATGCATAAAAGGAACCTGCCCATGAAAAAACTCATCAGCGTTTTGGGTTTATTGCCCGTTTGCTTCTTTCCCACATCACACGCTCAGGAAGTCGGGCGGGTCATTTCTTCGGTGCCCATCATCCAACAAGTCGCCGTACCTCGCCAAGTCTGCACACAACAACAAGTCACTTCACAGCCCAGCAAGTCTGGTGCCGGCGCCCTCATGGGTGCCATAGCTGGTGGCACTGTCGGTCATGCCATTGGTCGCGACGGGCTTGGCACAGCAATTGGCATATTTGGTGGCGCTATTTTGGGTGACAAGATCGAAGGTTCGCCTCCGCCAGAGGTCAAAACCGTTCAAACATGCAGCACCCAAAATTTTTATGAGAACCGCACCATGGCTTACAACGTAACCTACGAATATGCGGGCAAACAATACATGGTGCAAATGCCGCAGGATCCAGGCCCCACTGTTCGGCTGCAAATTACTCCCGTGGTGTCGAACAGTCCTAACTACACCTACCCCCCCTTACCGGCCGCCAGCGCTGTGCCACCACCGGGATCAGCACCACTAAGCTGGTAATTCTTCGCTCTCCTCACCAAAGCCGCTCACTTCGAGCGGTTTTTTGCTTTCAGGGCATGGCCTAGAATCCCGCCTTTGCTTACTCACGGTATGTTTCATGCGTAAAAACACAACAAAATCAGATACAGCCAAAGCACCTCAACGCGTGGTGCTGGCCTATTCAGGCGGCCTAGATACCTCCATCATCCTCAAGTGGCTGCAAGACGAATACCACTGCGAAGTGGTCACTTTCACCGCCGATATCGGTCAGGGTGAAGAAATTGAACCGGCGCGCGCCAAAGCCATCAAAATGGGCATCAAGCCGTCAAATATTTTTATTGAAGATTTGCGTGAAGAATTTGTGCGCGATTTTGTCTTCCCCATGTTCCGCGCCAACGCTTTGTATGAAGGCGAATATTTACTGGGCACTTCCATCGCCCGCCCCTTGATTGCCAAACGCTTGGTGGAAATTGCCCGCAAAACCAAGGCCGACGCGATCAGCCACGGTGCCACCGGCAAAGGCAATGACCAGGTACGTTTTGAGCTGGGCGCTTATGCATTGATGCCTAACGTGAAAATCATTGCACCGTGGCGCGAGTGGGATTTACTCTCTCGCGAAAAACTCATGCGCTATGCAGATCAGCATGGCATACCGGTTGACGGTGCCAAGCGCAAAGGCCCCGCGCCGTATTCCATGGACGCCAATTTGCTGCACATCAGCTATGAAGGCGGTATTTTGGAAGACCCGAACTACGCGCCGGACGACAGCATGTGGCGCTTGACGGTCAGCCCTGAAAAAGCACCGAACAAACCGCAAATCGTCGAACTCACCTACAAGCATGGTGACGTGGTGGCGATTGACGGCGTGCGTATGTCACCCGCGAAAGTGTTGGCACACCTGAACACCGTGGGCGGCAAACATGGCATCGGCCGTTTGGACAAAGTGGAAAACCGCTACGTTGGCATGAAGAGCCGTGGTTGCTATGAAACGCCGGGCGGCACCATTCTGTTGTCCGGTCACCGCGCCATCGAATCCATCACCTTGGACCGCGAAGTGCTGGCACTCAAAGAAGACCTGATGCCGCGTTATGCGCGTCTGGTTTACAACGGTTATTGGTTCAGCCCCGAGCGTGAATTGCTGCAAGGTTTGATCGATGCATCGCAAGCCACGGCCAACGGCAAAGTGCGCTTAAAGCTGTACAAAGGCACCATCATGTGTGTGGGCCGCGAAAGCAAAACCGACAGTTTGTTTGACACCCGCATCGCCACGTTTGACGATGACGGCGGCGCATACAACCAGGCCGACGCCGGAGGCTTCATCAAACTGAATGCTTTGCGCATGCGCATTGCCGCTAACCTGAAAAATGAACGCGAAACCAAAGCCGCGGCCCGCAAAACACCTGCCAAGAAAAAGGCCTGAACATGACGACCGAACATATACAAGGCGTGAGCATCGCCACCAAAGCCAATGTGTTTTTCGACGGCAAGTGCGTGAGCCACGCCATCGTCACGCCAAGCGGCGAGAAGAAATCGGTAGGCGTGGTGCTGCCCTCTCACTTGACATTCAACACCGCCGCGCCTGAAATCATGGAATGCGTGGCTGGTGCCTGCGAATACAAATTGGCGGGCTCAGACCAATGGCAGCACTGCGGCGCTGGCGATAAATTCAGCGTAGCCGCAAATTCATCGTTTGAAATCAAAGTAGCCGAGAGCTACCACTACATTTGTCATTTCGGTTGAGAAGATTGAGTCAGTAAAAAAGCCACCCTAGGGTGGCTTTTTATTTGTCTGAAAAAATCACGCCGCTATCAAACGGCGTTTGGCGTCTTCAAATTCACGTTTGAATTGCGCGATCAAATCAGCGGTGCTCTGCACTTTGTCAATCACGCCGATGCCCTGCCCGCAACCCCAAATGTCTTTCCATGCTTTGGTTTTATCGCCTGCAAAATTCATTTTGCTAGGGTCACTCTCTGGGAGATTGTCCGGATCCATGCCCGCGTTACGAATGGAAGGCGCCAAATAATTACCATGTACACCGGTGAATAAATTGCTGTAGACAATGTCATCAGAGTTGCTTTTGACGATGCATTGCTTGTACTCTTCTGCCGCGCGCGCTTCGTCTGTGGCAATAAAGGCTGAGCCTATGTAGGCGAAATCAGCGCCCATGGCCAACGAAGCCAAAATAGCACCGCCACTGGCAATAGAGCCGCTTAATGCCACCGGGCCATCAAACCATTGGCGAATCTCTTGAATCAATGCAAAAGGACTTTTCACGCCAGCGTGGCCACCTGCTCCCGTGGCAACCGCAATCAAACCGTCAGCGCCTTTTTCAATCGCCTTGTGCGCAAATTTGTTGTTGATGATGTCATGCATCACCACACCGCCGTAGCTGTGCGCCGCTTGGTTGATCTCTTCGCGCGCACCCAATGAAGTGATGATCAGCGGCACCTTGTACTTCACACACAAGGCCATATCCTCGTCCAAACGCTCATTGCTTTTGTGAACGATTTGATTGATGGCAAAAGGCGCGGCAGGTTGATCGGGGTGAGCGCGGTTGTGGGCGGCCAATGTTTCGGTGATTTCAGCCAACCACTCATCCAATTGAGACAGAGGACGGGCATTCAAGGAGGGCATGGAGCCGACCACGCCGTTGATACATTGCGCGATCACAGTTTTGGGGTTGCTGATGATGAACAACGGAGAGGCGATGACAGGAAATGTCATCGTTGAGAAAATGGCTGGGAGTTTGGACATGGATAGAGGCCTTAAAAGGTGAACAATTGAGTCAATCAAGCAAAGGCTGGTTTTTAGAACGCTTCCAATGCCATGGCAGTCACGCTGTCAGCACCTTGCACAATGCTGTCGCGCACTGAAGGCGCTTTGCTCAGAATATGGTCGGCATAAAAACGCGCGGTAACTTGTTTGGCCTGCAAGAAGGCTGTGTCAGAGTCACCATTGGCCAAGGCTTGGTGCGCGGCCACAAAGCTGCGGGCCAATTGCCATCCGCTGATCACGTTTCCAGCAAGCATCAAATAGGGCACGCTGCCCGCATAAGCGGCATTGGGGTTGCTGCTTGCTGCTTCAACGATGAAATTCACCACATCCAACAGCGCACTGCGCGCGGCAGCCAACCGATAAGCAATGGCTTTCGCGTCGTCGGAGCCGATCTTGAGCAACTCTGCTTCTGTCTTTTCCATTTGTGCGGCCAAGGCTTTGGGCGTTTGCCCACCGTCACGTGCGGTTTTGCGACCCACCAAGTCATTGGCCTGAATGGCTGTGGTGCCCTCGTAAATCGTCAAGATTTTCGCGTCACGGTAATACTGCGCCGCACCGGTTTCTTCGATAAAGCCCATACCACCGTGCACTTGCACCCCAAGCGAGGTGACTTCCAAACTCATCTCTGTGCTGAATCCTTTGACCAGCGGCACCATGAATTCGTACACCGCCAAATTTTGTTTACGGGCATCGGCATCGGGATGGTGATGCGCCGCGTCGTAGGCCGCAGCAGCCACACTGGACATGGCGCGGCAGCCTTCGGTGTAAGCGCGCATGGTCATGAGCATGCGGCGCACATCCGGGTGATGAATGATGGGGGCGGAGGCTTTGATGGAACCATCCACTGGGCGGCTTTGCACACGATCTCGCGCGTACTGCACGGCTTTTTGGTACGCGCGATCGGCCACTGCAATGCCTTGCACACCAACCGCATAACGCGCAGCGTTCATCATGATGAACATGTATTCCAAACCACGGTTTTCCTGTCCCACCAGAAAACCGGTAGCGCCGCCGTGGTCGCCGTATTGCAGCACCGCGGTCGGGCTGGCTTTGATACCCAGCTTGTGCTCAATGCTTACGCAATGCACATCGTTGCGTGCGCCCAGTGTGCCGTCTTTGTTCACCATGAATTTAGGCACAACAAACAAACTGATGCCTTTGATACCTTCGGGCGCGCCGCTGACGCGTGCGAGTACCAGGTGCACGATGTTGTCGGCCATATCGTGCTCACCATAGGTGATATAAATCTTGGTGCCGAACACTTTGTAAGTGCCGTCGGCTTGCGGCTCGGCACGCGAACGCACCATGGATAAATCTGAGCCGGCTTGGGGTTCGGTCAGGTTCATGGTGCCGGTCCATTCGCCACTGACCAATTTGTCCAAATAAGTGGCTTTCAAATCGTCGCTACCTGCGGTCAACAAGGCTTCAATCGCGCCATCTGTCAGCAATGGACACAGCGCAAAACTCAAACTAGCCGCATTCAACATTTCCACGCAAGCCGCACCTATGGTTTTAGGCAAGCCCTGACCGCCGCAATCCACTGGATGCTGCAAACCTTGCCAGCCGCCTTCGGAATATTGTTTGTACGCCTGCTTGAAACCGGGTGCGGTCGTGACGTGTCCGTCTTTCCAATGCGACGGGTGTTTGTCGCTTTCCCAATTTAAAGGAGCCACCACATCTTGGTTGAAACGGGCACATTCTTCGAGCACAGCTTGAGCGGTTTCCAACCCCGCGTCTTCAAAACCAGGCATGCTGGCAATCTGATCAATTCGGGCCAAGTGCTGCATATTAAACAGCATGTCTTTGATAGGTGCGTTGTAGCTCATGGGGATTCTCTTTAAAGCAGTTTGACCAACTCAGGCACAGCAACAAATAAATCGGCTTCCAAGCCGTAGTCGGCCACGCTGAAAATCGGTGCCTCTGGGTCTTTGTTGATGGCGACAATCACTTTGCTGTCCTTCATGCCGGCCAAATGTTGAATAGCCCCGCTGATGCCGCAAGCCACATACAACTGAGGCGCGACGATCTTGCCGGTTTGACCGACCTGCCAGTCGTTAGGCGCGTAACCTGCGTCCACCGCAGCGCGGCTGGCACCCAAGGCAGCGCCCAGTTTGTCGGCCAATGGCGTGATCACTTCGTTGAATTTCTCGGCGCTGCCCAAAGCACGGCCGCCAGACACAATCACTTTGGCTGCCGTCAATTCGGGGCGGTCGTTCTTGGCGATCTCGCTGCCCATGAACTGGCTTTTGGCGTCAGCGGTTGTGGCTTGAATCGATTCGACTGCAGCGCTGCCGCTGGTGGCAGCCGCATCAAAACCGGTGGTACGCACGGTGATGACTTTGGTGGCATCGGTGGCTTGCACCGTCGCCATGGCGTTGCCCGCATAAATGGGACGCTCGAAAGTGTCAGGGCTATCCACCCGCGTGATGTCG
>CAMDSU010000035.1 GCA_945907335.1 Bordetella parapertussis
AATCCTTTGATACTGCCGGGGGCTGCACCGGTTCTTGCAAATTCACGGCCATGAACCCGCACGGGTAAAGCGTCCACACCTTCTCTGGGTGGATTGCCAAACCAGCGTCCGATGCGCTCGCTCATGCTGATACTTTCAGTGCTCATGGCTGACCCTCGAGCATGGCCAACTGCTGCACAGCATCGCTGAATGCTTGTCCCCTGGCGACATAGTTGGTGTACATGTCCAAACTGGCACAAGCGGGCGACAACAGCACCGCGTCCCCGCTATGCGCCAATTGCACGGCGGTGTCTACCGCGTGCTGCATGTCAGTGGCATGGTGTATGTGGAGTCCATACACCTGCAAAGCGTCTTGTAACAACGGCGCATCGCGCCCCATCAGCACCACAGCGCGGGCATGGCGCTTGAGCGGATCACCCAACGGGGAGAAATCCTGGCCCTTGCCATCGCCCCCCAATATCACGATCAGTTGACGGTCAGCACCCAAACTGTTGACAGCGGCCACCGTGGCGCCCACATTCGTGCCTTTGCTGTCGTCGATAAATTCAACACCGTTGACGACCGACACAGATGACAAACGGTGCGGTTCACCGCTGTATTCGCGCAAGCCATGCAGCATGGGTGCCAATGCGGTGCAGCAAGTGCCTGCCAATGCCAGCGCAGCCAATGCGTTGAGTGCGTTGTGCTCACCACGTATGCGCAAAGCATCTGCAGGCATCAAACGTTGTATGTGCAATTCTTCATCGGACGCACGACTGCGTTTACTTCCCACTTCTTCTGAAGGCATCGCTCTGACCAACCAACGCATACCATTTTCTGTGGCCATGCCAAAGTCGCCCGGATGTTGCGGCAAGTCTGTGCCGAATTGAATACGACTGCGGGGCAGGTCTTTTTTTCGACTGCTGTCTGCTGGCCACAAAGCCATGACCGAGGTGTCTTGTCGCGGCAACACGCCCACCGCTTGCTGCCCATAAATTCGTGCTTTGGCGGCGCCATAGGCCGCCATGTCGCCATGCCAATCCAAATGGTCTTGTGTCAAATTGAGCACGCAAGCGGCTGTCGGTTCAAAGTTGTCAACTCCGTCCAACTGAAAACTGGACAACTCCAATACCCACACCTCAGGCAACTCGTCCCAAGCGTTGCCCAATGTATCGAGCAATGTGGGGCCAATATTGCCGGCGACTGCCACGCGCTTGCCAGCACGTTCTAACAACAATCCCGTGAGCCGTGTCACCGTGGTTTTACCGTTGGTACCGGTGATGGCCAAAATCGCCGGGTTGTAGGCGAGTTCGCTGTTTTTCAAATGCGTCAACGCATGTGCAAACAAACTGAGTTCAGTGCCGCACCACAGTCCCTTGGCAAGGGCAGCCTGCCACACACCTGCCACGTCGGCGGGTGACAAACCCGGGCTTTTGAATACCGCACGGATGTCATTGCCCTGTACCAACTCGGCGTGGAATGCATCTTGGACAAATGTAGCGGTGGGATGTTCTGTCTGCAGCTGTTTCAACCCGGGAGGCTGGGCACGGTTATCCACCACAGTCACACGGGCAGCTTGACGCAAACACCAACGCACCATGGCCAAGCCGGACTCACCCAGGCCCAGGATCAAAATGTGTTGGTCTTTCAATAAATCCATGGTCAGCGTAACTTCAATGTGGACAAGCCCAGCAAGCACAGCAACATGGTGATGATCCAAAAACGAACCACGACCTGTGTTTCTTTCCACCCAGATTTTTCAAAATGGTGGTGCAAAGGTGCCATCTTCAAAATGCGTCGGCCTTCACCGTATTTGCGTTTGGTGTATTTGAAATAGCTGACTTGCAGCATGACCGACAAGGCCTCCGCCACAAAAATACCGCCCATGATGGCGAGCACTATTTCTTGGCGCACGATGACTGCAATCGTGCCCAAGGCTGCACCCAAACCCAAAGCACCCACGTCCCCCATGAACACTTGTGCAGGATGCGTGTTGAACCATAAAAAGGCCAAGCCTGCGCCCGCAATCGCGGCGCAAAAAATGAGTAATTCGCCAGCACCAGGAATATGGGGAAAGAACAAATATTTGGAATAGACCGAACTGCCGACCACATATGCGAATACGCCCAAGGCTGAACCCACCATCACCACCGGCATGATTGCCAGCCCATCCAATCCATCGGTTAAATTGACCGCATTGCTGGAACCCACGATCACCAAATAGGTAAGGATGACAAAACCCAACACGCCCAATGGATAGCTGACTTCTTTGAAGAAAGGCAACAACAAACCTGCTTGGGTCGGCAAACTCACATCAAACCCAGAGCGTACCCAGCTGTAAAACAATTCGAGCACACGCACATTGCTGACCTCGGAAATGCTGAATACCAAATACAAAGCAGCCAGCAAACCAATCACGGATTGCCACAGGTATTTTTCGCCAGAACGCATGCCCTCGGGGTCTTTGTTGACCACCTTGCGCCAATCGTCCACCCAACCGATAGCACCAAACCCCAAGGTCACTAGCAAAACAATCCATACAAAGCGATTGGACAAATCGACCCACAACAAGGTGGACAAACAAATAGCCAACAACACCAGCACACCGCCCATGGTGGGTGTGCCGGCTTTGCTGATATGCGACTGCACACCATAGCCACGAATGGGTTGGCCGATTTTGAATTCGGTGAGTTTTCGAATGACCGCCGGTCCTGCTAACAAGCCGATCAGCAAGGCGGTGACAGCTGCCATGACGGCGCGAAATGTCAAATATTGGAACACCCGCAAAAACCCATAGTCGGGTGAATACGCTTGCAGCCATTGGGCCAGGGTCAGCAGCATGAAGCCTCCTTGTGGGGCTGTGTCGCCGCCTGTGTGTTGGCGTTGTGCAAGGCTTGGACCACACGCTCCATGCGCATAAAGCGCGAGCCCTTGACCAACAGTGTGCCAAGTTCAGGCAGCAATTGCGCCACCTTGGTTTGTAATTCTTCGATGCTTTGGAAATGCACCGCGTTCGGACAGGCACTGGCGGTGTACGCACTCAGTTCACCCAATGTCAGTACATGTTCGATGTGCTGGGTATATGCATACAAACCCGCCTCGGTATGAAATGCAGCACCTTGTGTGCCGACTTCACCCATGTCGCCGAGCACCAGCAAACGCGGCTTGGCCGATTGCGCCAACACATCAATGGCCGCACGCACAGAATCAGGGTTGGCGTTGTAGGTGTCGTCAATCAAGCAAATGCTGTGTTCACCGCGCTGCAACACACTCAATTGAGAACGACCGCTGACCGGTTGAAACTGCGACAAGCCTTGGGCAATTGCATGTATGGGCACACCAGCAGCCAGCGCTGCTGACACCGCGGCCATGGCGTTGTGCAGATTGTGTTGACCAGGCAAGTTCAGACTGGCGTGAATCGGTCCCGCCGGGGTGTGTATTTGCAATTGCCAGCCCTTGCTTGAAGCGTCGGCTTGCAACACATGCACGGCTGCACTGGGGTTGCCAAAATCTATGACGTGTCTGTCTGCCGCATAACTGCGCCACAAGGATTGGTAAGCATCCGTGGCGGGAAACACCGCCGTGCCATGGGCTGGCAAATGTTGAATGACAGATCCGTTTTCTTCAGCCACCGCTTGCACGCTGTGCATGAATTCTTGGTGTTCGCGTTGGGCGTTATTGACCAGCGCCACAGTGGGCGCCGCACAGTCTGCCAATTGCGATATCTCGCCGGGATGGTTCATGCCCAACTCCAACACCGCGATGCGATGGTGGGGACGCAAGCGCAACAGGGTCAGCGGCACACCAATATGGTTGTTGAAATTGCCTTGGGTCGCCAAAGCATCGGCCGATTGCCATACATGCACTATTGAAGCGAGCATTTGCGTCACGGTGGTTTTGCCATTGCTGCCAGTCACTGCTATTAACGGCATAGCGAACTGTGCCCGCCATGCTTTGGCCAAGGTTTGTAAGGCCCACAGGGTGTCGTCAACTTCAATGCCGGACATGCCGGCGGCTGCTAAACCATGGCGCGCAATTGCAACTTTGACACCTGCGGCAGGCAAGCCGGGCAAAAAATCATGGCCATCAAAAGTGTCGCCTTCCAAGGCCACAAACAAATCATTCGCTTGGACGCTGCGACTGTCGGTGTGTACCCTGTCCACTGTCAATTTGGCGTCGCCAACGAGGCGGCTGCCAGGCAACCATTGGTGAATTTGTGCCAGCGTGAGTTGCATAGAGGGCTCGCTCATGCATGCCCCCATCGCTGCAAAGCCAGCACCACATGGTCGCTGTCAGAAAACGGCAATTTTTGACCGTTGACTTCTTGGTAGGTTTCATGGCCCTTGCCTGCCACCAACACCACATCTGCGGCTTGCGCCTGCGCAATGCTTTCGGCAATGGCCTTGGCGCGGTCAAGTTGCTGAACCGCTTTCGTGGGTTGCACCATGCCTGCGAGCATGTGTTGCACGATCAGTTGCGGGTCTTCGCTGCGCGGGTTGTCGCTGGTCAGGCACACCCGATCGGCATGGGCTTCAGCACTGCGAGCCATGGGCGCGCGTTTGCTGATGTCGCGGTCACCGCCACTGCCCAAGACGCAATGCAATCGTCCGCCACGTGCGTGTGCCCACGGGCGCAACGCTTGTAAAGCTTTGGCAACTGCATCCGGTGTGTGAGCGTAATCCACCACCACTGCCGGTGTCCCTTCGCGTTCCCAAGTTTGCATGCGCCCTGGCACAGGTTCCAATAAATGACAGGCATCGACCACTGCCGACAAACTGTGACCGGCCTGACACAACACTGCCATCACGCCCAACAAATTCATCACATTGAATTCACCCAAACAATGGCTTGAGACGCTGAGGCTTTGCTCACCACACACCACATCAAATGACATACCTTGTGCAGTGGTACGCACATGTCGCGCATACAAATGCGCTTGTGCGGAATGCATGGACACCGTCCACACTTGAATTGACCTATCCGCCAGCAATTCGCACAAGGCTTGCCCTTTGGGGTCATCCAAGTTAACCACCGCCGCAACCAAACCCGGCCACTCGAACAAGCTTTGCTTGGCTTGCCAATACGCTTGCATAGTGCCGTGATAGTCCAGATGGTCTTGCGTGAAGTTGGTGAAGATGGCGGTGCGGATATGGCAACCGCTTAAACGGTGCTCGACCAAGCCAATGGACGAGGCTTCCATGGCGCAGGCCTGCACACCATCGTTCACCCAACGACGTAACTGCGTTTGCAATTGCAATGGGTCCGGTGTGGTCAAGCCGGTGCTGTGCATTTGCCCGGGCTCACCCAAACCCAAGGTACCGACCACGGTGCAACGCTGCCCTAATCGCGTGAGTGCCTGTGCCAACCACCAAGCCGTAGAAGTTTTTCCGTTGGTACCCGTGACTGCAATGAGATGCAGTTGTTTGCTGGGTTGGTCGAAAAATGCATCCGCGATCGCACCGCTGGCAGCTTTCAAACCTTGGTAGCTGACGATAGGCGCATCATGCAAGCCCAAATCGTTGAGCGCCTCAAATGCCTCCAACCCATCCGCCTCCACCAAGCATGCGCTGGCACCTTGTTGCAAAGCTTGCACCACATGGTGCCTGGCATCCGTGTGTTGGCCTGTCCAAGCAAAAAATCCATCGCCAGTTTGCACGCGACGACTGTCTGACTGCAGTTGTGCTCGCACACGCAGACGCAGCCAAGTGGCCGCCTGTTCAGGGCTGTGCATTTGCAACATCAAAATGACTCCGGCTCGGCTTTGGCAACCACTTGCGGTTTGACCGCCATATCCGGTTGCACTTCAAGCATGCGCAATGTTTGCTGCACGGTTTGACTGAACACTGGCGCGGCAACATCGCCACCAAAATAAAAGCCGCCAGTGGGCTCATCAATCATCACCGCCACGACGATACGGGGATTGTCAATGGGTGCCATGCCGACAAAAAAACCTCTGTATTTTTTTTCAGCGTACTTTTTTCCATCGAGCTTATGTGCGGTTCCGGTTTTGCCGCCCACCGAATATCCCATGGTCTGCGCTTTGGGTGCCGTGCCCCCCGGGCCTGTGACCAAATGCAACATGTTGCGCACTTGTGCCGCGTGTTTGGCTGACATGACACGCACACCGCTGACCTTGTCTTGGTATTTGAGCAAACTGACAGGCGCCATTTCTCCGTCACGCGCGAGCATGGTGTAGGCCTGCGCCAATTGAAACAAACTGGTGGACAAACCGTAGCCATAGCTCATGGTGGCTTGTTCCATGGGTCGCCAGTTTTTGTATGGGCGTAAGCGTCCTGCCACAGCACCCGGGAAAGGTACCTGAGGCTTTTGCCCAAAACCGACTTGGGTATACATCTCCCACATGTCTTTGGCCGGCATCTTCATGGCGATCTTGACGGTGCCGATATTGCTGGATTTTTGGATCACCTCAGACACACTCAGCGTGCCATGCGGATGGGCATCGGAGACAGTCATGCCGTACATGCTGACCTTGCCAGGGGCGGTATCAATCAATGTTTCTGGCTTGATCAAGCCTTTTTCCATGGCCAGACCCACGATCAAGGGCTTCATGGTGGAGCCCGGCTCAAAGGTGTCGGTCAAAGCGCGGTTACGCAATTGCGCGCCGCTCAAGTTGCTGCGTTTGTCTGGCATATAGCTGGGGTAGTTGGCCAATGCCAAGACATCGCCGCTTTGGGCGTCCAGCACCACCACACTGCCCGCAGAAGCCTTGTTTTGCAATACCGCCTCACGCAAACGCTGGTAGGCAAAGTATTGCACCTTGCTGTCAATGCTGAGCTGCAAATCTTTGCCTTCAATCGGCGGAACCAAATCGCCAATGCCCTCAACCACATGCCCTTGACCATTTTTAATGACACGGCGTGTGCCGTTTTTACCGCCCAAGTGCGTGTTGAATGTCAACTCCACACCTTCTTGTCCGATGTTTTCCACATTGGTAAAGCCCACCACATGCGCGGCCGCCTCGCCTTGTGGGTACATACGCTTGTATTCCATGGTGGTGTAGATGCCATGAATAGCCAGCTCTTTGATTTTTTTGCCCGTGTTTTCATCAACCTGACGCCGCAACCAGACATGTTTGCGGCGTGTATCGCTGATTTTCTTTTGCAACTCGGGCAATGGCATGTTCAACAACTGCGACAAGTTCTTCAGTTGTGTGGCATTGGCTTGCATTTCTTCCGGACTGGCCCAGATGCTGGGCATGGGAACACTGGAAGCCAGTATCAAACCGTTGCGGTCAAGAACGCGTCCACGGTTGGCTGGAATATCGAGTTGTCGCTCGAACCTTACTGTGCCTTGCTTGATAAAAAATGCATTGCCCACCACTTGCACATACACCGCACGCACCACCAAGCCAATAAAACCCAACGCGATGCAAGCAACGATGAACTGGCTGCGCCAAATAGGCGTCTTGCTGGCCAGCAGTGGGTTGGTGGAATATTGAACGCTGCGACTGCTCAAGGCTGTTCCTTTTGCAACGCTGCCGCTGCGCTTTCCAGCGGCACACTGCCCGGGGTGGCGTATTGGGTAATGGCTGGCGATATGGTGCGCATATTGAGTTGCTCATGGGCCAGCTTTTCCACCCGCAGCGGCGTGGCTTGTGCGCCTCGCTCAATATCCAGTCGGTCGTATTCGTTTTCCAAGCGCTGTGCTTGGGATTTGGCCCGGTACAACTCGGTGTAGAGCCGACGCGATTCGTACTGTGTGCGCACCAAGTACAACGCGCTGCACATGACCGCCAGCAACAATAATGCGTTCACTCGGGTCATGCCTGCTCCCGAGCTGTGCTGATGCGTTCGGCCACGCGCATGATGGCACTGCGACTGCGTGGATTGGCCTTGACTTCTTCTGCCGATGGTCGTTGCCGCCCTAAGGCGCGCAATGGCAACTCGGGCGCTGCGGCAAAAGGTGTTCGGCGGTCATACACCTCGCGTGAATGTTTGGCGATGAATTGCTTGACCATGCGGTCTTCGAGCGAATGAAAACTGATCACCACCAAACGCCCTCCAGGTGCGAGTACATGCAAGCTGGCATCAAGCGCTTGCTGCAGTTCATCGAGCTCACCGTTGATGAACATACGAAACGCTTGAAAGGTGCGTGTCGCAGGGTTCTGACCCGGCTCTCTGGTTTTGACCACCTCTGCGACAAGCGCGGCCATGCCCAAGGTGGTATCGGGCAACTGCCCGGCATCGCGCTTGGCAGTGATGGCTTTGGCGACGCCATTGGCAAAACGCTCTTCCCCCAAGTCACGAATCACCTCTGCGATTTGTTCGGTTTTTGCGTGCGCCAGCCACTCGTACACGCTTTGGCCTTTGCTGCTGTCCATCCTCATGTCCAGCGGCCCGTCTTGGCGAAACGAAAAGCCGCGCTGCGGGTTGTCGATTTGTGGTGAGCTCACTCCCAGATCCATCAACACCCCCTTGACGCTGTTCGGGGGCAGTTGGTTCAGGGCGGCAAACCCCTGGTGACGTATCTGTAGCCTCGGGTCGCCCAAGGCTTGCGCTGTCTCCACTGCTTGCGGGTCCTTGTCGAAGGCAATCAACTTTCCCTGGGGCGACAGACTGTCCAAGATGCGCCTTGCATGCCCGCCGCGGCCAAAGGTTGTGTCGACATAAGTGGCTTCGGCCTGGACGTCCAGCGCCTCGACCGCCTCCTTCAACATGACGGTGGTGTGTGCCCATTCAGTTGTTGCCATTCCACGTTAAATCGAAAAATCCCGCAGCACATCAGGCATGTCGCCTTGCATGGCCAGCGCTTCTTGTGCTTCATAGGTGGACTTGTCCCACAGTTCAAAGTGGCTGCCCATGCCCAACAAAATCGTGTCTTTGGTGATGTGGGTGGCATCGCGCAATTCAGGGGAAATCAACACACGGCCTGTGCTGTCCATGTCCACATCCATGGCATTGCCCAAAAAGATGCGCTTCCACCAATGCGCGGTCATCGGCAATGCCGCCACACGCTCACGAAATTTTTCCCATTCACTGCGTGGAAACAGCATCAAACATCCGTGTGGATGGCGGGTGATGGTGAGCTGTCCGGCCGCGGTCGCGCTCAGCACATCACGGTGCCTTGTGGGCACCGATAAACGGCCTTTGGCATCCAGACTCAGCGACGAAGCACCTTGAAACACAGCGATCAACCCCTTAGAGAACAAAACAGAGCAGAAAACCCAGAGAAATCATGAATTTCCCACTTATTACCACTTGTTTGCACTTTAACAGAGATTTATCTGAATACCAACCAGAATTGATGTTTTACAAATAAAATCAACGACTTAGCGGTCGAATTGGATATGAATACTTTTTAAAAATTTATTTCAGGATAAGCACTTACGAATTAGACTGAATGTGATTGATTAGATTTCTTGGGGCAAAAAAAATGCAGACCTGACAAGGCCTGCATTGCTCTTTGTGGCGAGTCTGCGTCAATCGCCAAACATTTTTTGCTTCAGTTCGCGTCTTTGTTGTGCTTCCAATGACAAAGTGGCCGTGGGACGTGCGATCAATCGGCCCACACCGATGGACTCACCAGTTTCATCGCAATAACCGTAGTCACCCGAGTCGATCCGCGAAATCGATTGCTCGATTTTTTTCAATAATTTGCGTTCGCGGTCACGGGTACGCAATTCAAGCGCATGCTCTTCTTCGATGGTTGCGCGATCAGCTGGATCAGGCACGATCACCGTGTCTTCCCGCAGGTGCTCGGTGGTTTCTCCTGCGTTGACCAAAATATCGGTCTTGAGTTGGACCAATTTGTGACGGAAGAACGCCAATTGAAACGCATTCATGTAGTCGTCATCTGACATGGCGATCACCTCTTCATCGGTGACCGAGTCTGGGGATTTGCTTTTCCAATTGTTGGCGAGTTTGGGGTTCTTAACGGGAACCACTGGCACAACCGCTGGCAAGCTGGGCACCAAGATCGGGCCGTAACTGGATTTGGCGGTGGTGGAAGCCACGCTTAGCCCGGGAGGTGGCGGCATCATCGCCATGGCTTTGGCTGCGCGCGGTGATTTTTTGGTGACTTCAGCAACGGGAGCCGTGGCGCCGGTGGGTGTTGGAGTGGCCTTGCCGGCTGAAGATTTAGCGGCGGTTTTGTCGTTTTTCTGGGAGGAGGATTTGGTAGCGCTATTCACGGATGAGGGAGCAGTCTTTGCAGGGGTTGATTTCTTGGCGGCAGCAGAGGTCTTGGACGCGGCCAATGACGCTTTGCTGGAACGGACGGCTGTTGGAGTTTTGACAACTGCTTTTTTGGCAGGAACTACTTTTTTTGCAGGAACTACTTTTTTAGGGGATGGTTTTTGAGGGGTGACAGTTTTTTTAGCAACTGCTTTTTTTGCAGGCGATGCTTTCTTGGAGGCCTCAGGTTTTTTAGGCACTGCTTTTTTGGCTACCGTTTTCTTTACTGGCAGTGGTTTTTTGGCGGTTGTTTTTTTCGGGCTTGGCTTGGCGGCAACAGGTTTTTTCGGGGCGACTTTTTTAGCGGGCGCGGTTTTTTTGGCAGCGGCTTTGGCTTTGGCAGGCACAGGCTTTTTGGCTGACGCCTTGTGATTGGCTTTCCCTTTGGAACTGGCGCTTTGCTTGGTATGTTTCACGGTACTTCTCCTGTCAGCCCGATCTGGTCATTTAACGCCAGATATATGACTGTTGTTATTCGATACTTGTTGCCCTTTTGTGACAGCCCCAATGCAGTCGCATGGCAGGGCTTGTGGCGCGCGGATTGTACTCAGCTTACACACTGTTGCAGGCCTTGTATGAAAATATCTCTGGGCAAATCGATACCGATGAATACCATTTTGCTCATTCGCTTCTCATTTTTCTCCCAAGGCTGCCCCAAATCGCTGCCCATGAGTTGGTGCACGCCTTGAAAAATCACTTTGCGTTCCGTACCTTTCATGTGCAACACGCCTTTGTAACGCAGCATGCGCGGGCCGTAGATATTGACGATAGCGCCCAGAAAATCTTCCAACTTGGCGGGGTCTAGCGCCCGATCCGCTTTAAATACAAAACTTTTGACATCATCGTCGTGGTGATGGTGGTGACCGTGGCCATGTGCGTGGTCATGGTCGCCGTGGTGGTCATGCGCGTGCGAAGGATGGTCGCAGTGTTCGCCATCATGGTGATGGTGGTCATGGCCTTCATTCAAAAAATCCGGATCAATTTCCAGCGTGGTGTTGAGGTTAAAGCCGCGCAAATCAAACACTTTGTCCAAGCCAATCTCACCGAAATGCACGATGTGCTGTGGTGCACGCGGGTTCATGTGTTTGAGACGGTGTTGCAAAGCCTCGAGTTCATCTGTGGCGACCAACTCACTTTTGCTGATGAAGATTTGATCCGCAAAACCGATTTGGCGGCGCGCTTCCTGACGGTCGTTCAAGGTTTGTGCGGCGTGCTTGGCGTCCACCAGCGTCAGCACTGAATCGAGCAAAAAGCTTTCGGCGATTTCATCATCCATGAAAAAGGTTTGCGCGACCGGGCCGGGGTCTGCCAAGCCGGTGGTCTCGATCACCACACGGTCAAAATCGAGTTCGCCTTTGCGCTTTTTTTCAGCCAGCTCTTGCAAGGTGGTGCGCAAGTCTTCACGGATGGTGCAACACACGCAGCCATTGCTCATTTGCACAATATGTTCTTTGGTGTCTGACACCAATATGTCGTTGTCTATATTTTCTTCACCGAATTCATTTTCAATGATGGCGATTTTGTGGCCATGGTCCTCGCTGAGCACGCGCTTGAGCAAAGTGGTTTTACCGGCGCCCAAAAACCCGGTCAAGACAGTAGCAGGAATCAACATGGAACTTCAACCCTCATCAAAACAAACACAAAAGGTGGGGCAGTGTAGCCATGAATCAAGTCAATGGCTCACTTCTTCATCAATACCAAGCCCTTGAGGTACTCCCCTTCAGGGAAATTCACCGTCATCGGGTGGTCTGGTGCGGCTTGAACACGCTCAAGTATGTAAGCATCCACCCCCGCATCTGTGCCCGCAGATGCCACGATTTTGTGAAACAGTTCCGGAGGTATGCCGCCAGAACAGCTGTAGGTGAACAACACGCCGCCAGGCGCCAGCAGCTTGAACGCCCAGCGGTTGATATCTTTATAAGCACGCGCCGCACGCTCCGCATGCGCCGCGCTGGGCGCGAACTTGGGCGGGTCAAGCACGATGCCGTCAAACTGTTTGCCTTCTTTGTGCAAGCTGCGCAAACTGGCGTTCACGTCGGCGTCCATGAACACTTGGCGGTCTGCATCAAAACCGTTGCGGCTCACATTGGCTTGCGCCTTGGCAATCGCCGGTGCGGAAGAATCAATCGAAGTCACTTGTGCGCCATCGCTCAAAGCGCCGCTTTGCCGCATGCCGCTCAAAGCCGCCACGCTGAAGCCGCCGGTATAGCAATAGCAGTTCAACACCTGGCGCAAATTCAAACGCTGCGCATACTCGGCAAATTTCAATCGGCTGTCGCGCTGGTCCAGGTAAAAACCGGTTTTGTGGCCTTCGAGAATATCCAGCGCCAGCGTCCAATGGTGCTCCTGAATCACAATCTGCGTGTCGTCGCTGCTGCCCTCAGCCCGGTACAACCAACCGGTGACCGGGCCTAAGCCTTCAAGCGCACGCACGCCGGAGTCCGAGCGCTCAAATACACGCTTGGCACCGGTGTGCAGCACCAGT
>CAMDSU010000036.1 GCA_945907335.1 Bordetella parapertussis
AACGAATGCTGGATCGCTGACCGCGACCGCTTCAGTTATGAGTCGCTCAACAGTGAAGAGCGCTTGACGCAGCCCATGCTCAAGCAAAACGGCGAATGGATCACCGTTGATTGGTCCACAGCGCTTGAATATGTGGCCAATGGCGTTCAGCAAATTCGTGCCGACCATGGTGCTGCCGCCTTGGCTTGTCTGGCCAGTCCGCACAGCACGCTCGAAGAGCTGTATCTTGCGACGCAACTCATGCGTGGGCTTGGCAGCGACAACATCGACAGCCGTTTGCGCGCTGCTGACTTCATGCACGAGGGCAAGACCCGTTGGTTGGGAACGTCCATTGCATCCCTGTCTACCCTTGACGCAGTGTTGGTCATTGGCTCTAACATCCGCAAAGACCAGCCGTTGTTGGCACAACGCATTCGACAAGCTGCTCGCCGTGGCGCCAAGGTATTTGCGTTGAACGAACAAGCATTTGATTGGGCCATGCCTGTCGCACAAACAGTGTCGGCTGAATCCTCGGTTTGGGTACAGGCCTTGGCCGATATTGCTGCAGCGGTCGCACAGCTGAAGAATGCACAGCCTCCTGTTGCGGGCAATGCGAATGCGCCGGGCGTACAAGCCATCGCTTCGGCATTGCTCAGTGGCGAGCGCAAAGCGGTCTTACTCGGCAATGCGGCTGCTCACCACGCCAAAGCATCAAGCCTCTTGGTACTGGCGCAATTCATCTCCCAACAAACGGGTAGCAGTGTCGGGTATTTGGGTGAAGCTGCTAACACAGTCGGCGCACAACTGGTGTCCGCCAGACCTATGAGCCATGGAATGAATGCCGCTCAAATGCTGCAGTCCAACTCAATCAAAGCCATGTTCTTGTTACATACCGAACCGGCACAAGATTGCGCGGTGAAAGAGCAACGGTTTGACGGCGTGGACATGGTCGTGACCTTGTCGCCATTCAAAACCAATATGGACATCAGTGATGTGCTGTTGCCGATCTCGCCATTCACAGAAACTGCCGGTACCTTTGTCAACACCGAAGGGCGGGCGCAAAGTTTTCATGGCGTGGTCAAACCCTTGGGCGAAACCCGCCCCGCGTGGAAAGTGTTCAGGGTGCTTGGCAGCATGCTTGGTCTTGCCGGTTTTGAGTTCGACACCATTGAGCAGGTTCGTGCACAAGCTTTACCTGCCGATATCGCATCGCATTTGTCGAATGAATGCCGTGCAAGCATTGATGTGACCCCTGCCATGCATGCACCTGTCAGTGCATCCATTTACCAACTAGACGGTTTGGTTCGTCGCTCTCATGCCTTGCAAATGACCGCAGACGCGCGAGAAGGAGTGGTCCATGGTTGACCTGTTGTTCAACGCTGGCGCCTCATTGTTCTCAGCACCTTGGTGGGCGAGTCTGGTGTGGCCAGTGATGTGGACATTGATCAAAATTGTGGCGGTGGTTTTGCCGTTGTTGGGCTGCGTTGCTTATCTGACGTTGTGGGAGCGCAAAGCGATCGGGTTTACGCAAATTCGCGTGGGTCCCAACCGTACCGGGCCGGCGGGTTTATTGCAGCCGATTGCGGACGCGATAAAAATTTTGACCAAAGAGATCATCTTGCCGACAAAAGCAAGCTCGGGCTTATTTTTTCTGGGTCCGGTGATGACCATCATGCCAGTCATGGCGGCTTGGGCAGTTATTCCTTTTGGTCCAGAGGTGGTACTTGCCAATATCAACGCAGGCCTGCTGTTTCTGATGGCCATCACTTCGCTTGAGGTCTACGGCATCATCATTGCAGGTTGGGCATCCAATTCCAAATACGCTTTTTTGGGCGCATTGCGTGCATCTGCGCAAATGGTCAGTTATGAAATCGCCATGGGGTTTTGTCTGGTGGTGGTGTTGATGGTGTCGGGCAGTATGAACCTTATTGACATCGTCAACGGGCAGGGTAAGGGCATGTTTGCCGAGCAGGGGTTGGGCTTTCTGTCTTGGAACTGGTTGCCATTGCTCCCTGTGTTTGTGGTGTATTTCATTGCCGCTCTGGCGGAAACCAACCGCCATCCATTTGATGTGGTGGAAGGCGAATCCGAAATTGTTGCGGGCCACATGATCGAATACTCTGGCATGTCATTCGCTATGTTTTTCTTAGGTGAATATGCCAACATGATTTTGGTCTCCACCATTGCCGTGCTTTTGTTTTTGGGTGGATGGTTGCCGCCCTCGGACACAGTGTATTTGGCGTGGATACCGGGCTGGATTTGGCTGGCTATCAAAACTTTTGTTGTGGTCACGATGTTTTTATGGGTACGCGCCACATTTCCGCGTTTTCGCTATGACCAGATCATGCGCTTGGGTTGGAAGATTTTCATTCCTGTGACCTTGGTCTGGTTGGTCATCATCGGGGCTTGGATGCAAACCCCTTGGAACATTTGGAACTGATGCAAATATCCCTATGACAACGCATACTTCCACCACACCGTCAACGCCATTTTCCTGGACTGATTTCTTTTCCAGCTTTTTGCTGTTGGAATTCTTCAAAGGTTTTGCGATCACCGGACGCTATATGTTCGCCCGCAAAATCACTGTGCAGTTTCCTGAAGAAAAAACACCGTTGAGCCCACGCTTTCGGGGCTTGCATGCATTGCGCCGTTATGAAAATGGCGAAGAGCGCTGTATAGCGTGCAAGTTGTGTGAAGCAGTGTGCCCGGCCATGGCCATCACCATTGAGTCTGATGTGCGGGACGACGGTTCGCGCCGAACCACGCGCTATGACATCGATTTAACCAAATGTATTTTTTGTGGCTTCTGCGAAGAAAGCTGTCCGGTTGACTCCATTGTCGAGACACATATTTTTGAATACCACGGAGAAAAACGCGGCGATTTGTATTTCACCAAGGAAATGCTGCTCGCTGTAGGTGACAAGTATGAACCGCAAATTGCAGCCAACAAGGCGGCTGACGCCAAATACCGCTAACACAAGGAACAGATAAGCCCATGGAAATCAAGTCAGCGCTTTTCTATTTATTCTCAGCTGTGCTGCTGTTTGCTGCTTTGCGTGTCATCACGTCGCGCAACCCGGTGCATGCGGCGCTGTATCTGGTGCTGGCCTTTTTTCAGGCTTCTGGCATATGGATGTTGCTCAAGGCCGAATTTCTTTCCATCACGCTGGTGCTGGTGTATGTCGGCGCAGTGATGGTGTTGTTCTTGTTTGTGGTGATGATGATTGATATCAATCTGGACACATTGAAGAAAGACTTTTGGAAACATTTCCCTCTGGCGGCTTTTATTGGTGCGGTGTTGGCACTTGAATTGGCTTCGGTGCTGATGGGCGGTTTTCGATCCTCCCAAATCGCAGTGGATACTGCGGCGAGTGGCGCGCCTGTGTCCAATACTCGCGACCTAGGTGTACTGCTCTACACCGAGTATTTGTATCCCTTGGAAATCGCGGCGGTCATTCTTTTGGTGGCTATCGTGTCGGCGATTGCATTGACCATGCGTGAACGAAAAGACACCAAAGCGCAAGACCCGGGTGAGCAAGTGAAAGTCAAAGCAACCGACCGCTTGCGAATGGTCAAAATCGAACCCGTGCAACAAGCCTTGGTGCCGCCTGTTGTAGAGGAGCCCAAATCATGAACATCACGCTAGGCCACTACCTCACTTTGGGTGCAGTCTTGTTTGCGCTGTCTGTGATTGGTATTTTTTTGAACCGAAAAAATCTGATCGTCTTGTTGATGGCGATCGAACTCATGCTACTTGCTGTCAATACCAATTTCGTTGCGTTTTCACATTATTTGGGCGACATGCACGGGCAAGTGTTTGTGTTTTTTATTCTGACGGTTGCCGCAGCTGAGTCCGCTATCGGGTTGGCCATTTTGGTGCTGTTGTTTCGCAACCGTTCCAGCGTCAATGTTGACGAACTCAACAGCCTCAAAGGCTAAGTCAGTATTCACCATGAGCCAATCCATTCAAGCTTCCACCCTGATCACAGTCGTACTGGCCCCCTTGGTCGGGTCGCTGTTGGCGGGTATTTGGGGTACACAGTTGGGGGGTGGTGGCTTAGGGCGTCGCTGGGCACACAGTCTCACTATTTTGGGTGTTTTGGTTTCATTTGTTTTGTCTGCGCTCACCTTGCAAGATGTGGTGGTTGATGGAGCACGCTTTAATGAATCTATTTACACATGGATGCAAATCGGCGAGCTGAAAATGGAAATCGGCTTCATGGTTGATGGGCTCACCGCCATGATGATGTGCGTGGTTACTTTTGTTTCCTTAATGGTTCATATCTACACCATCGGTTACATGGAAGAAGACGAGGGCTACAACCGGTTCTTTGCTTACATTTCTTTGTTCACTTTTGCCATGTTGATGCTGGTGATGAGCAACAACATGTTGCAATTGTTTTTCGGTTGGGAGGCTGTTGGCTTGGTCTCTTACCTGCTCATCGGGTTTTGGTTCAACAAACCCAGTGCTGTGTTTGCCAACATGAAAGCATTTTTAGTGAACCGGGTGGGTGACTTCGGCTTCATACTGGGTATCGGTTTGGTCGCCGCTTATGCAGGTACCTTGAACTACACAGAGGCATTTGCCAAAGCAGACCAATTGGCAGCCTTGACATTGCCCGGCACCGATTGGATGCTGGTCACTGTGATTTGTATTTGTTTGTTCATTGGTGCTATGGGCAAATCAGCGCAATTTCCTTTGCATGTCTGGTTGCCCGACTCGATGGAAGGCCCGACCCCTATTTCTGCTTTGATACATGCCGCCACCATGGTCACAGCCGGCATCTTCATGGTGGCCCGCATGTCACCCTTGTTTGAGTTGTCTGACACAGCGCTCAACTTGATGCTGTCAGTCGGCGCCATCACCGCCTTGTTCATGGGCTTTGTAGGCATTGTGCAAAACGATATTAAACGAGTAGTTGCCTATTCCACGCTTTCACAATTGGGCTATATGACAGTGGCTTTGGGGGCCTCGGCATATTCTGTTGCAGTGTTTCATTTAATGACCCATGCATTTTTCAAGGCCTTGCTATTTTTGGCTGCCGGTTCGGTCATTATGGGTGTCCACCATAACCAAGACATTCGATACATGGGGGGTTTGCGCAAGTACATGCCCATCACTTGGCTGACATCTTTATTGGGTTCATTGGCATTGATTGGCACGCCGCTTTTTTCTGGTTTTTATTCCAAAGACAGCATCATTGAAGCAGTGGCAGCCAGCCACTTGCCTGCTGCACCTTGGGCGTATGTTGCTGTACTGGCTGGCGTATTTGTCACGGCGTTTTATTCTTTCCGCATGTATTTTTTGGTGTTCCACGGTAAGCCCCGGTTTGATCAAGACCCTCATGCCCACCACGGCGAGACCCACACACACACACCTCATGAATCTCCTTGGGTAGTGACATTGCCGTTGGTCTTGCTGGCTATTCCTTCCGTGCTAATCGGTTATTTCACTATTGACTTCATGCTATTTGGCGATTTTTTCAAAGACGCTATTTACGTCAATAGTGCATTGCATCCTGCCATGAAGGCACTGCAAGACATGTTCCATTCCCCGATGGCCATGGCAGAGCATGCCTTGACCACCATGCCGTTGATGCTGGCCTTGGCAGGTGTGTTGCTGGCTTTTTACATGTACATGATTCACCCGTCCGTACCAGCTTTCATTCAACGACATGTAAAGCCCATACACAGTTTGTTGGTCAACAAATATTTTTTGGATGATTTCAATGAAAAAATTCTTGCTCGCGGCACTCGCATGTTGGCCACTGGCCTTTGGAAGGGTGGCGATCAAGGGGTGATCGATGGTTTTGTGGTCAATGGGTCATGGCGCATTGTTGGCAAAGTTTCCATGTTGGTGCGGCGCTTGCAAACCGGTTTTCTTTATCACTATGCCTTGCTGATGATTCTGGGAATGTTCGGACTGATCACTTGGTTCGTCTGGCTTAAACCATGAATTTCACCCTGTCTTTTACGCGCATTCGATCCAGAGGGCTGCTATGGAATTCTTGAGTCTGGCCATTTGGACACCGATAGTGTTTGGCGTTTTGCTGTTGGCTTTTGGGCGTGATGAGTATTTGCGCTTGGTGCGCTGGTTTGCATTAACCGGAGCGCTGCTTAGTTTTGTCTTGACGCTGCCCTTGTATGCGCAATTTGACAATGCATCTGCCGCCATGCAGTTTGTTGAAAACCTTCCTTGGATCAGCCGTTTCAATGTCAACTATCACTTGGGCATTGACGGTATTTCTCTGTGGTTCGTTCTATTGACCGCATTCATCACGGTGGTGGTGGTGATTGCCGGTTGGGAGGTGATCACCGAACGTGTCAACCAATACATGGGCGCTTTTTTGGTGCTCAGTGGCTTATTGATTGGCGTGTTTTGCGCGCTTGATGGCATGCTGTTTTATGTGTTTTTCGAAGCCACCTTGATACCCATGTACTTGATCATCGGCGTGTGGGGCGGCCCCAACAAAATTTACGCGGCATTCAAATTTTTCCTCTACACCTTGCTTGGTTCACTGTTGATGCTGGTGGCATTGATTTATTTATACATTGCTTCTGAGGGCAGCTTTGATTTAGCCACATGGCAGCAACTTCCTTTGGCGTCAACTGCGCAGACATTTTTATTTTTTGCTTTCTTCGCGGCCTTTGCGGTCAAAGTGCCTATGTGGCCAGTACACACTTGGTTACCTGACGTGCACGTTGAGGCGCCTACGGGCGGTTCAGCAGTTTTGGCAGCCATCATGCTCAAGTTGGGCGCCTATGGTTTTCTGCGGTTTTCGCTTCCCATTGCGCCCGACGCTGCCCATGAATGGGCATGGCTGATGCTGACGCTTTCTCTGATTGCCGTGGTCTATGTGGGCTTGGTTGCCATTGTTCAGCAAGACATGAAAAAACTGGTGGCTTATTCGTCTGTGGCGCACATGGGTTTTGTCACACTTGGATTTTTTCTATTCAGCGAACTTGGCGTGAGTGGCGCTATCGTTCAAATGCTTGCGCATGGGTTTGTGTCGGCGGCTATGTTCTTGTGCATTGGTGTGCTGTACGACCGGGTCCATTCGCGCGAAATCGCCAGCTATGGTGGTGTGGTTAATCGCATGCCGAAATTTGCAGCGTTTGCCGTGTTTTTTGCCATGGCCAATTGCGGCCTACCCGGTACAGCAGGTTTTGTGGGTGAATGGATGGTCATTTTGGCAGCCGTTAAATTCAATTTTTGGCTGGGACTGTTGTCAGCCTCCGCACTCATATTCGGCGCGGCCTACACCTTGTGGATGGTCAAACGTGTGTATTTGGGTCCTGTGACCAACCAAGCAGTTCAAGAGTTACAAGACATCAACGCGCGTGAATTTTTGATGCTTGGTCTCTTGGCGGCAGCTGTTTTGTGGATGGGCGTGTATCCCAAGCCCTTCACCGATGTGATGCATGCATCAGTGACCCAATTGCTGCAGCATGTGGCTTTGAGCAAATTGCCCCTATGAATGACACGATCAACTGCCTAGGAAGTCAACCATGATGAACAGTGTCAACTGGATGACCGCACTGCCTGAAATTTTTTTGCTGTCGATGGCTTGCGTCATCACTTTGGTTGATTTGTGGGTGAAGAGCAAAGACCGCACGCTGACTTATTTATTGACCCTGGCTACTTTGGTGGCGGTTGCATTGATGCACGCCATGTATGCAACAACAGGTCAAACGGTGTATGGCTTTGGCCAGATGGTGGTGTCAGATGCCATGGGCAATTGGCTCAAATGTTTTGCGACATTGGCCGTCATGGTGACACTGATTTACAGCCGTCCTTATGCGGCTGACCGCAAAATGCTTGAGGGTGGGGAACTGTTCTTGCTGAGTTTGTTCTCATTGCTGGGCATGTCTGTGATGATCTCGGGCAACAATTTTTTGGTCATCTACTTAGGCCTAGAACTGCTGACCCTGTCCAGTTATGCACTGGTGGCGCTTCGCCGCGACAATGGCAATGCCACTGAAGCTGCTATGAAATTTTTTGTCCTCGGGGCATTGGCCAGCGGTTTTTTACTCTACGGCCTGTCGATGATTTACGGGGCCACTGGTTCGCTAGAGTTATCAGGTGTTTTTCAAGCCATCTCCAGTGGCCACATCAGGCACCAGGTATTGGTTTTAGGCCTGGTCTTTGTGGTGTGTGGCATCGCATTTAAATTAGGCGCTGCTCCGTTTCATATGTGGGTGCCAGACATCTACCATGGTGCACCTACAGCGGTTACTTTGATGATCGCTGCTGCCCCTAAATTGGCCGCATTTGCCATGATGATGCGTTTGCTGGTTGACGGCATGTTGCCGCTGGCGATTGATTGGCAGCAAATGATGATGGTGCTGGCGGTGCTGTCGCTGTTGATCGGCAACCTCTCTGCCATTGCACAAACCAACCTCAAACGTATGTTGGCCTTTTCCACCATTGCACAAATGGGGTTTGTGCTGATCGGTATGTTGTCAGGTGTTAACCAAGGCAACACTTTGTCTGCGGCCAATGCCTACAGTTCTGCCATGTTCTACATGATCACTTATGTGCTCACCACTTTGGGTGTGTTTGGTGTTATTTTGCTGCTGGCGCGAGAGGGTTTTGAAAGCGAAGAAATCTCTGACTTGGCTGGACTTAACCAACGCAGTCCCTTGTTCGCGGGCGTGATGGCCATTTGTCTTTTCTCATTGGCTGGTGTGCCGCCGTTGGTCGGCTTCTTTGCCAAACTCTCGGTGCTGCAGGCCTTGGTCGCCTCCGAACAAATCAGCGCCTTGGTGTTGGCTGTGTTTGCTGTGATCATGTCCTTGGTGGGAGCGTTTTACTATTTGAGGGTGATCAAAGTGATGTACTTTGATCCACCTTTGACGGTGAGTACTGTGTCTGCTGACACCCATGTCAAGGCGGTACTGGCCGTCAATGGGGGTTTGGTGTTGGTGCTGGGTTTGTTGCCTGGTGGTTTGATGTCCTTATGCGCAGTGGCTGTTGTTCAAGCATTAGGCACCTGAAACACCTTGTTTTGACATAATGCACCTATGAAAGTGCTCAATCTTCAATGCCAGCAACAACATCAGTTTGAAGGATGGTTTGCCTCAGAGGACGACTACCAGTCCCAGCGCGAGCGCAACTTGGTGGAATGCCCTATCTGTGCAGACAACACCATACATAAACGATTGAGTGCACCGCGCTTGAATTTATTAACATCCCGCTTGGAGCCGCAAGCCACGGTTGCTGAGTCATCTTCCAGTAGCCAGTCAGTGGTCCCTGTTGAGGAGTCTGCGGCTGTGCCAGTGACCCCAGAGGCGCACATAGCCTGGTTAAAAATGGTGCAACATGTCGTGGCCAATACGGAAGATGTCGGCCAAGGTTTTGCAGAGGAAGCCCGCAAAATGCACTATGGAGAAACCGAAGAACGCAATATACGCGGACAGGTTTCTATGGAAGAAACCCGTTTATTGCTCGAAGAGGGTATTGCGGTCATGCCATTACCAATGCCAGCGGCCCTCAAAGGTTCGGTTCACTGAACCCACTTTTCATGGCAGGCGTTATTTGCCTGACCATGGGCTTGTTTATTTGTTCTTCAACTTACCGCGCGGCGCGACAAATGTCACGGGCGCGCTGGGCCTGTCACCCGGAACAATCGCCTTAGGGGGAGACGTGTCCTTTTTGGGTTTTTTGGTCATTTTGTTACTGCGCTGTTCGCCTTTGGCCATGAGATTCTCCAGTGGTTGTGGGGGTTGGTGGGCGCAAAGCAGCAAAGGCCTACTTTACTTCGGTGATAAATTCGTTGCGCGGGCGGCGCACTTTGACCAACGGTTCAAGCCAGTCCTGGCCACTCAAGCGGTATCCCAAAGGCAAGAGCGCCACACTGCGCAGACCACGCGCTGACAAGTTCAAAATCTCGTCCACCGCAGCAGGCTGAAAGCCTTCCATGGGCGTGCTGTCAACGTGTTCTGAAGCCGCCGCAATCAAACTGGCAGCCAGTCCAATATAGGCTTGGCGGGCGGCATGTTCAAAATTGATCTGTGAATCGCGAGCAGGATAATTTTTAAGCAACATGTTTCGGTAGTTTTCCCAACCTTCGTTGGTGCCACCGCGTGCATTGACATGCAGGTCGAACATATGGTTGATGCGTTCCGCAGTGTAGTTGTCCCACGCAGCAAACACCAGCAGGTGCGAACCATCGGTGATTTGGGATTGATCATTGGCCGCGGCCCGAATGCGGACGCGAACATCAACGTTACTTACCACGATGATTTCATAGGGTTGCAGGCCGCTGGAGCTGGGCGCCAATCTGGCCGCTTCCACAATCCGGTCCAACTTGTCTTGAGGGACCGCCTTGCTGGCGTCCATTTTTTTGGTGGCATAGCGCCATTGCAGTTGTTCTAATAATTGGGACATCATGACTTCTTGAAAAAATTGATTATCGTTGCTGGCGAAGCGATGGGTTTATTTGGACCAATTGTCTTTGAGGCTGACTGCGCGGTTAAACACTAAGTGGGATGCCTGATGGTCCACTCGATCTGCAACAAAATAACCCAAGCGTTCAAATTGAAACTTGTCGTCCGGCTTGGCAAGCAGCAATGAGGGCTCAACCCAAGCTTCTTGAATTTTCAAACTGTCCGGATTGATGGCAGTCAAAAAATCACGACCGCCAGCGTCAGGCTGTTCTTCGTTGAACAGTCGGTCATACAAGCGCACCTGCGCGCGGACGCCATCTGACACACCCACCCAAGTGATCACACCTTTGGCCTTGACGCTGTCTGCTCCGGCCGTGCCACTTTTGGTATCGGTAAACACCGTGGCATGCACTTCAGTAACAACACCGTTGCTGTCTTTCAAGCAACCGGTGCATTGAACGATATAACCCGCTTTGAGCCGAACAATGCTGCCCGGTGTAACACTGCCGTCTGCTTGGGTGCTGGGCGGGCTGAGTCGTTTGTAGCCCTTGGGCGGTTGCTCCGCAAAATCATCGCGTTCAATCCAGACTTCTTTGCCGATGGTGAATTGCCGCGCTGCGGGTTCGGGTTGACCTTCTGGTGGGTGAGGCAAAGCAGGCAGGGTGCAGGGTTCTAAATGGCCTGCACCAAATGCTTCATCCCAATTGGTCAGTACCAGTTTGATGGGATCGAGTACCGCCATGGCGCGGTGGGCTTTGAGTTCCAAGTCTTCGCGCAGGCAGCCCTCTAAGGTGCTGTAGTCGATCCAGCTGTCCGATTTGGTCACGCCAATGCGGTCGGCAAACAAGCGCAAACTCTCGGGTGTGTAGCCGCGGCGGCGCAGCCCCACGATGGTCGGCATGCGTGGGTCGTCCCAACCACTGACCTTGCCCTCATTCACCAGTTGTGCCAGTTTGCGTTTGCTGGTGATCACATAGGTCAGGTTCAGGCGGGCAAATTCGTATTGTTTGGGTGCGGGTGCAGCCAGCAAGCCACCTTCGCAGAGGCGCTCCATCAGCCAGTCGTAAAACGGGCGTTGGTCTTCAAACTCCAGCGTGCAGATGCTGTGGGTGATTTGCTCCAGCGCATCTTCAATGGGATGCGCAAACGTATACATCGGGTAGATGCACCAGGTGTCGCCGGTGTGGTGATGGGTGGCGCGGCGGATGCGGTAGATCGCCGGGTCGCGCATATTGATGTTGGGCGAGGCCATATCAATCTTGGCGCGCAGAACCGCAGCACCGTCGGCGAGTTTGCCGTCGCGCATTTCACCAAAGCGTGACAGATTTTCAGATGGGGAGCGACTGCGAAATGGGCTGTTCACACCTGGCCTGCCAAAGTCGCCTCGGTTGTTGCGCATTTCTTCGGGCGTTTGCTCGTCCACATAGGCGTGACCGGCTTCGATCAAATGCTCAGCTGCGCGGTACATGAAATCGAAATAGTCGCTGGCTTGGTAAGCCTTGTCGTTGCCCGGTTGGCTCCAGTTAAAGCCCAGCCACTTGACCGCATCGATGATGGCGTTCACGTATTCGGTGTCTTCTTTTTCGGGGTTGGTGTCGTCAAAGCGCAGGTGGCACACGCCGCCGTACTCTTGGGCCAGGCCAAAGTTGATACAAATGCTTTTGGCGTGACCCACGTGCAAATAGCCATTGGGTTCGGGCGGAAACCGGGTACGGATGTTGGCGGTATCGGGTGCGCCAGCAGCATGGTGCGCTGCGTCCCCGGGGCTGCCGGCCCAGCGGCGGCTGGCATACGTGCCTTTGTCCAAATCGTTTTCGATGATCTGGCGCAAAAAGTTGCTGACTTTGTGTTCTTCGGATGTTGCAGGGGAGGCGGGTTTGGTCATGCAGGGATTTTAGGGGGCACAAATACGCTGCTAAAGCCACCTAAGCCAATCA
>CAMDSU010000037.1 GCA_945907335.1 Bordetella parapertussis
CGGATTTAAAACCGTCCCGCGAAGAACTGCACGCGGCAGATCAATTGCGCCACGGCCTGGACCCGACCGACTGGAGCATTGACCAAACTGCCCGCATTGGCCTGACGCTGGCTTTTTACCAAGCAGATGACGCCAGCTTTGCCCACCAAGTGGCGCTGTTGGTAGACACCTCAGAGATCAACGAACTGCTGGCGATTTTTCGCGGCTTCGCGTTGTTTCCGCATCCGCAGGCATTGGAGCCCAAAGCGCGCGAAGCGATTCGCTCCACCATGCGCCCGGTGTACGAGGCCATGGCCCACCGCAACCCCTATCCTCTCGAATTTTTTGACGAAGCCGCCTGGAACCAGATGATCGTCAAAGCATTCTTTTTAGATTCTTCTGTTTGGCAAATCCAAGGCGTTGACCAACGCTACAACACCGACTTGTCCTTCATGCTGATCAAACTGGTGCAAGAGCGTTGGTCCGCTGCCAGGTTCATCGCGCCAGAAATTTGGCGCTGTGCCGTGCCTTGCGCCAACAGCGAAGGCGTTGCAGTGGTGCTGCAGGCATTGAAGGGCAAAGCCAGCGAACAAGAATTGCAAGCCATCGCCAAGGTTTGCCTGAGCCACCCTGATTTGTGCGACCCGAGCATTCGCAGTGCCGTCCATGCCATGACATGGCAAACCGACCCGTCTAGCATGCCGTGGTCTACTTTTGAAAGCGCTTCCTACGCATGACCACACCAACGCTTGACCGCCCCGCGGGCGAATGCAAACAATTGCCGGGCTTGTTCCAGCCCGTGATCAACATGAAGCGTTGCGAGGGCAAAGGCGATTGCGAACGGGTCTGCCCGGAGTCGGTGTTTGAGGTGCGCCGCATCGACGACGCAGACTACGCCACGCTGGGCTTTTTGAACAAATTAAAGGTCCGCGTGCACGGCATGAAGATGGCTTACACACCCAATGTTGACGCTTGCCTGGCATGCGGTTTGTGTGTGGCTGCTTGCCCTGAAAAAGCCATCACGCTCAGCCGGCGCAGCTGAGTACTTGGGTCAACGGTTTATTTTTTGACGACCAACTGCTTGATGCTGTCAATTTGCTTTTGAAATATATCGCCCGACATGTCATAGATTTTTTTGCAATACGCTGAAGTGTCGGCGCTTTCCTTTTGCTGGTGCGCAAGCACATCAGGTGCATTTTTAATGTCTTGGTAAGTCATCACTATGTTTTTTCCAGAGGGCAACTGTATTTGCTCCAACTTTTCAAAATAATCGCTGAACTGTTTGGTAATGCCTTGGCGCTGTCCGGGTTTGGTCAAAAAGTCTTTGGGAATAGCGTCTAGAAATTGGTTCAAGTCGAAATCAGCAAAGGACTTGCCTTTGCAATTCGGGTCGGCATCGATTTGTTTTTTCAACCCAAATGCAGTGATGACACCAAAAGATGCTTGGTAAATACGCTCGGTGTTGTCGAGGTCCGCGGCATGCACAGGCATGGCACAAGCAATCAAACAAACCATCGACATAAAAGAAGATTTAATCAGCGACATAAGAGCACCTGGTGAAAAGGATAAAGTAGGTTTTTTCGAAACTATACTCATGTTTTAACAGCTTCTGAATGCAGAACGTTTTAACCTAAAAGATCCTATACCTGTTGCCATGGGAAATAAGATGAAACCAATTAAATGGTGGCCTGCATGTTGTGTGGCGGGCCTGCTCAGTAGCTTTCTGTGGCTGGCACCAAATGCACAGGCACAGAAACTCGAATTGAAATTGCTCGCCAGCGATTTAACCGCACCAATTCACTTGGAAGAACTGCCAGACGGCAGTGGCCGGTTTTTCGTGGTCCAACAAGATGGCTTGGTCAAATTGATGGCTGCCGATGGCAAAGTGCAGCCGGAACCGGTCATGGATTTGCGCAGCCGCATGTTGCCCGTGGCGAATGATTTTGAAGAGCGCGGCTTGTTGGGGTTTGCGCTGCATCCCCAATTTGCCAAGAACGGGCGTTTCTTCGTCAGCTATTCATCACCATTGCGCGACACCGCGCCGCAAAACTGGAACTACACCCGTCGTATTTCTGAATTCACCGCCAAGACCGGCAACACACTGAGCGTGGACTTGCAGACCGAAAGAGTGCTGATTGCATTGGACTGGCCCAGCCGCAAACACAATGGCGGCGCCATGGCCTTTGGTCCTGACGGCATGCTCTACATTGGCATGGGCGACAGCGGCGCATCGCACGGCATTGGCAAATCGGTGATTTGGGAAGCGTTTAACGTACCAGCTGAAGGTTTATGGTGGGACGACATGGCGCAAGACCGCCACAGTTTGTACGGCAAGATTTTGCGTATCGATGTTGACCATGGCTTCCCGGGCTACGCCATTCCCACAGGCAATCCACTGACAGCTTCACAAGGACGCGCAGAAATTTGGGCTTGGGGATTTCGCAACCCCTACCGAATTGCATTTGACAGCAATGGCAGTGGCGATCTGTATGTGACGGCTATTGCAGAAACCCTGTGGGAAGCGGCTTACAAAGTCAGCGGGCCGGGCAATTTCGGCTGGCCGCGCATGGAGGCAACGCATTGTGTGGACCGCCTCAAACCCCGTCACCCGCCCAAGCAATGCGACAAAACTGGCAGCGATGGCGAGGCGCTGGAAATGCCTGTGGTGGAGTACGCCAACATGCAGACCAACCACCCTGAATCCACCCTCGGTGTCAAAGGCGTGGGCACGGCCATCACCGGTGCACGCATGTACCGTGGAGAAAAAATTCCGTCATTGCAAGGCAAATTGGTGGTGGCCGATTGGAGCGCGTCATTCAAACAAGCCTCGGGACAGTTGTTTGTGGCCCATCCAAGCAATCAGAGCCAAGCCCTTTGGCCTTTGGAAAAAATCCTGCAAATTGACAGTCGCATCATCAGTTTGGCCCAAGACCGCCAGGGTGAAATTTATGTGTTGACCCATGATGGCATGGGCCCGTTTGGCAATACGGGCAAAGTGTATAAATTACAGCCAAGTCCCTGAACCTTGGCTGCCATAGGGCCGACCAAGCTTTAACGTGGACAGACTTGCTTGATCAGCACTTCAAAAAAAGACCCGGGCGCCGGGTAGTACCAGCGGAAATAACGTTTTTTGGGATCTCTGGATGCTGCTGCTTGGGTGACTTGGCCGTTGCCCATTTGACCGTCGTAATCGGTGAACTGGATTTGTCGCTGGCGACCGGCATTGCATTCGATATGCCGCACTGAAATGCGTGAACTGCTGATAAATGCGCAGGTCTCACCTTGGCAGGCTTCTTTTTTACTGTCCGGGAAATCTTGCAGCGTGGTGATTTGCATCACACCCTCAACCTCTTTGAGCGTTTGCAAGTCCAGGTAATAGTTTTCACCGAACTCCGGATTCTTCAACACCAAGGTCCATTCGGCATGGGCCATGGTCGACATCAACAATATAGGCAGTATGAAACCGCGGTTCATGGCATAACTCCTGAGTTCAATATCCGACGATCTTAGTCGCTGCCAGCGTTTGGCGGATCATCCGCTTCAATGACACACGGCATGGATGCGCATCAACGACCAGCTTGACAATCGATACGCATGGCGTCCCCTGCACTTTTCACGGTCCAACTGTCACCGTAACCGCCATATACCAATGACAAAACCATGAGCAGGTTTTTTTTCTCGACCGACTCACCCGGGCGCAGATTTTCGAGACGTTGCAACGCTTCCTTGGGCGTCACACTGTCTTCACGCCACTGCATGGCTTGGGAGGCAAATTGCCCGATCTCGGGACAGGTCATATCGCCCAAGGGATAGGTGCCTGCAATGGCTGGGACGGTTGAAAACATCCATCCCGCCAACACCGCATGGTGGAAGTGAGATTTCATGGTTTGGAATATCAAGAGGAGGACAGTCATGCAATCCATGATAAACACTTTGTCTGCACCCGACTCACGGCATAAATAGAGGAACATTCAATCCTTTTGTATGCGTATGATCGGCTCTAAAAAAACAGGCTGTCACACCTTTTCCTCCGATACCCTCACAGAAAGACAACTGTATGAAATCGCCAGATGTGATGATTCTTGAAAAAATTTATGCGCATGAGAATGCCTATGCCGATGAAGTGTTCATGACCCAACCCGTGGGCAATGGACAGGTAATCAACTACACATGGGCACAAACCTTAGACCAAGCCAGACGCATGGCAGCGCATTTGCAATCCCGGGGATTGCCACACGCTGCAAAAATCGCCATTCTTTCCAAAAACTGTGCGCATTTCTTCATGGCCGAATTGGCTATTTGGATGGCCGGCTACACCACCGTGGCTATTTTCCCGACCGAGCAAGCCGACACGGTCAAATTTGTTCTTGAACATTCTGAAGCGAGCTTGCTGTTTGTTGGCAAACTCGATGAATGGCACAAACAATCCCCCGGTGTACCAGCGCATCTGCCTTGCATCGCTTTCCCCTTGGCCCCAGAGACAGCATTTGACAAATGGAACGACATCGTGGCCAACACGCTCGGCATCAATGGTCACCCATCGCGCGACCCCAACGATTTGGCGATGATCATCTATACCTCTGGCTCTACCGGCCAACCCAAAGGGGCGATGCATTGCTTCGCGCACATCACAGCCGCGGCCAACGGCATCATTGGACAAATGAACGACAACCTCGGCAGCAACCGCACACATCGCATGTTGTCTTATCTGCCGCTGGCACATGTGTTTGAACGCGCCTTTGTGGAATCCGTCGCTTTTGTTCACGGTCGCTTGCATGTGTTTTTCGCTGAATCTTTAGACACCTTCATCCAAGACCTGCAACGTGCCAGACCCACCATTTTTATTTCTGTCCCGCGCTTGTGGTTGAAGTTTCAGCAAGGGGTGTTTGCCAAGATGCCCGCCAAAAAATTGAACACTTTGCTGATGATTCCTGTGCTTGGCAATATCGTCAGAAAAAAAGTGCTGGTGGGTCTGGGTCTGGACCATGTGGAACTGGCTGGCAGTGGTTCAGCACCCTTGCCCCCCGATTTGATCCGTTGGTACAGGCGTCTGGGCTTGAACTTGGTCGAGGGTTACGCCATGACCGAGGACTTTGCCTACTCACACAGCCAAACCAAAAACAAAAACGACCCCGGTACCGTCGGCCCGCCCTACCCCGGGGTTGAAGTTCGCATCAGCCCTGAAGGCGAAGTGCTGATCAAGTCACCCGGGCAGATGGTGGGCTACTACAAGCGCCCGGATTTGGACCAGCAAAGTTTCACCAGCGACGGCTTTTTCAAAACCGGTGACCTCGGCTCACGCATGCCCGACGGTCAATTGAAAATCACCGGCCGCCTGAAAGAACAATTCAAAACCAGCAAGGGCAAATATGTGGCGCCTGCGCCAATCGAAAACCGCCTGAATGCCCACCCCATGATTGAGCTGTCCATGGTGTCAGGCAGTGGCTTTGAGAAAGCCTACGCCATGGTGGTGTTGGCTGAAAACCTGCGCCCGCAAATGCACAAGAACGATGTGCGCCAGCAAGTGGAATCTGAATTGAGCGCCTTGCTGCAAAAAGTGAACCAGCAAATTGCCGACTATGAGCAACTCAAAATGCTGGTCGTTGCCAAAGAAGCCTGGTCGATTGAAAACGGCTGCCTCACACCCACCATGAAAATCAAACGCAGCCGCATCGAATTTGTGGTTCAGCATGATGTCGAAAAATGGTATGGCGACAGCAAGATGGTGGTCTGGGCCTGACCCACACAGAGGTAGCGGCAAGGCAAAAATCTGTCCTGCCGCGCCACTGCGGCAAGCCGTCAAGCATGACGCTTGGCCGGTTCGGCAGGCGCTAACATCGGGTGATTGAACAGGAGAGCTTTTGATGACCGTGATCACCCATGTCGATGACTTGAAACAATTGGCAAAAAAACGTGTACCGAAAATGTTTTTCGAATATGCGGATTCAGGCAGTTACACCCAAAGTACCTACCGGGCCAACGAAGATGATTTCCAAAAAATCAAGTTGCGCCAACGCGTGGCCATCAATATGGAAGGTCGCAGTACCGCCAGTACCATGATCGGTCAAAACGTCAGCATGCCGGTGGCGATTGCGCCCACTGGCATGACCGGCATGCAACATGCTGACGGCGAAATTCTGGCTGCACGGGCCGCCAAAACATTCGGCATTCCATTCACTTTGTCGACCATGAGCATTTGCTCCATTGAAGATGTGGCGCAACATGTCGGTCCCGGCTTTTGGTTTCAGTTGTATGTCATGCGTGACCGCTCTTTCATTGAACGCTTGATCGACCGCGCCAAAGCAGCACAATGTTCAGCGTTGGTATTGACGCTGGATTTACAAATTCTGGGGCAACGCCACCGCGACTTGAAAAACGGTTTGTCTGCGCCGCCCAAGCCCACCTTGCTCAATCTGCTGGACTTGGCCACCAAGCCGCGCTGGTGTTTGAACATGTTGGGCACACCACGACGTAAATTCGGCAATATTTTTGGCCATGTCAAAGGCATTGATGACATGAGTTCACTGGGTGAATGGACCAACGGGCAGTTTGATCCCACCCTGAACTGGAACGATGTGGAATGGGTCAAAAAACGCTGGGGCGGCAAATTGATTTTGAAAGGCATCCAAGATGCCGAAGATGCGCGGCTCGCAGTAGCCAGCGGTGCCGATGCCCTGATTGTGTCTAACCACGGTGGACGTCAACTTGACGGTGCCGAGTCCAGCATCAATGCACTGCCAGGCATTGTGCAAGCTGTAGGCAAAGGCATTGAGGTGCACATGGACGGCGGCGTGCGCAGCGGGCAAGACGTGTTGAAAGCACGTGCACTCGGCGCACAAGGCACGTACATCGGACGCGCCATGTTGTACGGCTTAGGCGCCATGGGTGAAGCAGGCGTCACAAAAGCCTTGCAAATCATCCACAAAGAATTGGACATCAGCATGGCCTTGTGTGGCCGTACCGACATCAACAAAATAGACACCAGCATACTTTTGCCGGGAACCTTTCCGCAAGCTTGAGTCAGGCTTAGAACGCGCGCTTAATCCGTACCTGTGCTGTGGCAATTTCCACAGCGGCCCGCCTACTCAGCTATGCTTTGCACGTGAGCACAGAAACAGTTTTCTTACCCCGCCGCATTGCCCACCTCGACATGGATGCTTTTTACGCATCGGTTGAGTTATTGCGTTATCCACAGCTCAAAGGTCTGCCGGTCGTCATAGGCGGGGGCAGACGCCGCGAGGATGACTTGCTGGCCCGCATGCGCGCCGCCCAACCCGACCGCGAATGGACCAACGAACACCTGGCCGAGATTCCGGTGGATATGTTTCCTCGCATCAACGGCTATACCGGACGCGGCGTGATCACCACAGCTACCTATGCGGCGCGTGCATTCGGCGTGGGCTCGGCCATGGGTGTGATGAAAGCGGCACAACTGTGTCCGCAAGCGATTTTGTTGCCGGTGGATTTCGACCAATACCGCTATTACTCGAGAAGCTTCAAAGATATCGTTCGCGAGATTGCGCCTTTGGTGGAAGACCGCGGCGTGGACGAAATTTATATTGACTTCACCGATGTGCCCGGCGGCCAGCGTGAGGGTGGCCGTGTGCTGGCTAGGTTGATTCAAAAATCCATCACCGATGCCACCGGACTGACCTGCTCTATTGGTGTCGCGCCCAATAAGTTGCTGGCGAAAATGGCCAGTGAATTGAACAAGCCCAATGGCATTTCGATTTTGCAACCGGAAGATTTGGCAAAAAAAATATGGCCGCTGAGTTGCAGAAAAATCAACGGGATCGGTCCCAAGGCAGACGCCAAATTACAGTCACACGGCATACACACCATCGGCGAGCTGGCTGCGCGGGAACAACAATGGTTGATGGATAACTTGGGTCAATCCTACGGCGCGTGGTTATTTGCCGCCTCTCACGGCGTGGACGACAAGCCGGTGGTGACCGAGTCCGAGCCCGTGTCCATGAGCCGCGAAACCACATTTGAAAAAGACCTGCATGTGCTAAGTGACCGAGTTGCACTCGGAGACATCTTCACGCGTTTGTGTCAGCAAGTCGCCGCTGACCTGCAACGCAAAGGCTATGTCGGAAAAACCATTGGCATCAAACTGCGTTTTGACAATTTCCAAAGCGTCACCCGCGACAGCACCTTGGAGGTTTTCACCGCAGATGCCAAGGCCATCCGACAAGCCGCAGGTTTGTGTTTGAAGCGGGTAGAGTTCAAACGCCGCATCCGATTGCTTGGCGTACGCGTCGGCTCTCTGGTCAAAGCAGATTCCGAACATGCGCAACACCTTTTGACTGCCAAAGCCTTATCCTCCGTACTCACCGCGCAAGAAGCGGATCCATTGAAAGACCAAGCCCATGAACAAGCTGACCTGTTTTGAACTGACTGTTGAACACCATGTCGCCCATTTGGTGATGAACCGCGCCGATCGGATGAACGCCTTGGACATGACTTTTTGGCGGGAACTCGACAATGTCTTGCAACAACTTCACCAAGGCAAAGAGGCCCGCGCCTTGGTCATCAGCAGCACGGGTAAACACTTCAGTGCCGGCATGTCTTTAGAGGCGTTTGGCGGCTCGGTGAGCATGGATGACCAAAGCGCTGAAGGCCGTGCCGCCATCTTTGATATGTTGGGTGGCCTGCAAGCTACTTTCACACGCCTTGAAACTTTGCGCATACCGGTCATCGTCGCTATCCAAGGCGGATGCATAGGTGGCGCGGTTGACATGGTGACGGCGGCTTGCTTGCGCTATGCCAGTGCGGACGCATTTTTCTGCATACAAGAAATCAACATCGGCATGGTGGCCGATGTCGGCACTTTGCAGCGTCTGCCCAAGCTCATGCCCATGGCCGTTGTCAAAGAACTGGCTTACACCGGACGCAGGCTGTCAGCCGCCAAAGCTTTGCAATACGGTCTGGTCAATGAAGTACTGCCTGACGCTGCTGCAGCATTGGCTGCCGCGATGCAGGCCGCTGCTGAAATTGCAAGCAAACCACCAGTGGCCGTCTGGGGCACCAAACAAGCTTTGCACTATGCGCGTGACCACAGCGTGGATGATGCACTAAAGCAAATGGGTTGGCTGCAAAGCGGCATCTGGAGCAACGCCCATGTCCAGCAAGCCATCAGCGCATTTCAGCAGAAAAAATCGGCGGTCTTTCCTGATCTCGCGCCACTAAAGAGTTTCAAAGATTTGGCCTGACAGCTATTGTCTGGCGGTGCGTATTTGTGGCGGCATGGCCTGCGGGTGACTGCTGCGCCAAGGGTTGATATCCACCCCGCCACGCCGTGTGTAACGCGCCTGAACGCAAAGTTTGGTCGGTTGACAACGGCGCATGATGTCCATGTAAATGCGCTCCACACAATGCTCGTGAAACTCGTTGTGGTTGCGAAAACTCACAATGTATTGCAACAAACCAGCTTGATCCATTTGCGCACCGCTGTAACTGATGCTCACACTGCCCCAATCGGGTTGCCCGGTGACCAAACAATTGCTTTTGAGCAAATGGCTGATGAGTGTTTCGGTCACGGGTTGCTCGTCATGGGCTGCGCTTAGCAATTCAGGGGCGGGTTGGTAATAGGTGCAATCCAGGTCTAATCGATCCAGGTTCACGCCTTGCATTTCTTGAATTTTTTCAGCGCCAAACTGTTCTGGCAACAACAACTGCACACCCACTGATGCTTGCCCCACAACACCATGCCACACCGCAACGCTCAAATCGTGCTGCATGGTTTTTTTCACATCATCCACAGATGCAAACCGCGTGTTGTTAAAACTGTTGAGATAGAGCTTGAGCGATTTGCTCTCGACCAAGTGCGAACTCTCGCAAGGAACGATGAAGCGACCCATGGCCACTTGCGGTTTACCGCGCAGATTGAGCCAACTGAGTTCATAGGCAGTCCAAATATCCGCACCCAAAAATGTGGGCTGGCCTGAGATACCAATTTCTGCGCGCTGGGCAGCGCGTGGCAAGGGGTACAGCAAGCTGGCATCGTACTGATCGGCATAGCCAACAGCTTGGCCCAGCAAGGATTGTTCAGGAGAGTTCATAAAGGCGTGTGGGCCTGCAAAAAAGGCAATAAGCGATTGGTCAATTGGGTCAGCGCTTCAGGCGGAAAATCATGGCCCATACCTTCGATGCCAAACAGTTTGGCGCCCGGTATGCGCGCAGCGGTGTCTTGGGCACAGGCAAAAGGAATAAGTGGATCTGCTGTGCCATGGATCACCATGGTAGGCGCAGTGATGCGTGACAAAAAACGCCAACGCTCACGGTCAGCCATGGCAGCGAGCATCTGCCGGTAACTGCCCGCGGGGCGGTTACTGCGTTGTAATGAATCGTCAACCAATTGCTCTTGTGAACCTGCGGGATGCACAAACCCTGGACCTGCCAACGCTTTGACAAAGCGCAACGCATGGGCACGCGCTGCAGCACTGCCGGGAGCCGCTGGCGGAGTCATCAATACGCGGCGCATGGCAGGTGTGGGGCCAGGTAAGCCCTTGGCGCCACTGCTGCTCATGATGCTGGTCAAACTCCACACCCGGTGTGCTGCAGATATCGCTATGCGCTGCGCAATCATGCCGCCCATGCTGACGCCTACCAAATGCGCTTGCTGTAACTGCAAGTGGTCCATCACACCCAAGGCGTCTTGCGCCATGTCAGACAGGCTGTAAGGCGTTTGGGGTGACATGCCCATCTTTTGCTGCAACATGAACCACAGCAAATTGGGCGTTCCCAAATGGTCCAAGGATTCGGACAAGCCGTTGTCCCGGTTATCGAAACGCACCACCCTGAATCCGGCTTGGTGCAAGGCGTGCAGCATGGCGTCGGGCCAAACAATCAACTGCATAGACATGCCTGCAATCAGCAGTACCGCAGGCCGATCTCGCTCGCCCGTGTCCTCCACTTGCAAGCGCATGTTGTTGACGTAAATTTGCATCTTGCCCTTTAATCGGTGGTGTGGCGGCGAAACACCCATGTGTTGTCGTCAGACACATCAGCGGCATAGGCATAACCTTCCATGTTGAAGGCTTGCAGCGCGAGAGGAGTTTTGGCCTGCGTTTGAATGGCGAACCTGGCCATCAAACCACGCGCACGCTTGGCAAAAAAACTGATGATTTTGTATTGGCCATTTTTATGATCCTGAAACACGCAGTCAATCACACGTGCTTTCAAAACGCGCTTGTCTACCGCTTTGAAATATTCTTGTGACGCCAAGTTCACGATCACCGGTTGTTTGTCTGCCGCGAGTTGTTGGTTCAGGTACTCCGCGATTTGAGCCCCCCAAAATTGGTAGAGGTTATTGCTCTTGCCATGCTTGAGTCCTGTGCCCATCTCTAATCGATAAGGCTGCATCAGATCAAGCGGGCGCAATACACCGTACAAGCCACTCAGTATGGCGACATGTGACTGAGCCCATTGCAATTGTTTGGGCGTGAGGGTTTTGGCATCCAAGCCTTCGTACACATCGCCATTGAAAGCCAAAACCGCCGGACGCGCATTCTCTTGACTGAATTCAGGTGACCAGGATTTGTAACGTTGCACATTGAGTGTGGCCAATGCTTCACTCAGGTCCATGAGTTCGGCAATTTGCCGCGCAGATTTTTTTTGCAGGGTGGTAATCAGTTCAGCCGAACGCGCCGCAAACAGCGGCGTGGTCGCCACCATCTCAGGCAAGGCTGTTTCGTAATCGAGTGATTTGGCGGGAGACAGTAAAAGAATCATCCAGTGATTATTTCAAATCTCCGGCGAGAGAAGCAAGCGCTTCGGCGGAGATCTGTGTATGCGCTGGGTAATTGGTGTGGTCACAGCCCAATTTAACGGCGGCACCGGCTTTGATAGCAGCTTTGGTGGCATCTGAAAATTCAAACCGCACAAAATGTACCGCTGATGTTTTTTCATCGTTTTCACGTTCAAGGTCTTCATCGGCAATGGCGTAAACGCGTGCATGGCCTTCAACTTCGATGAACATGCGGTCTTCCACCCCAATCAGGCGCGCAAGTTCACGCTTGCGTTCATTCACATCGGGGTACTCAATCAACATCGTGGCTTTCCAATTGCTGCCCTCTGGCACCAACGGCGCATAGGCATCTATTTCTTGCTGAATGCCTTCTTCTTCAAATATTTTTTCAATTCGCAACATTTCTTGAATTTGGTAGCGAATCGTGGTTTCGCTTTCAAATTGCAAAGTGATGTGATCACCCAAATGGACCGAACGCATTTGACGGTGCGCCAACACCTG
>CAMDSU010000038.1 GCA_945907335.1 Bordetella parapertussis
CATGACGGGCAGGCTGATTTTGCCGCCAGCAACCCAGTACTTGCTCATATTGACCATGTTGTAGTAGGTGAAGAAACTGATCACGGTGACTATGAGAGAACCCGATCGACCGCTGCGCGGATTGATAAAAGGAATCGCAATCGCAAGGATAACTAAGTTGAAAGCAGCGATTGCCATGCCTATACGCCAGCCCAGTTCACCCATATTCACCGCGGTTGGTTCGGCGAGTAATGCCAACGGTTGCATGGATTGGGCATCCGCAGAGCTGAGTTGGGTTGGAATAGAGTCAATTTTGGAAGCATGCGTTTCAAATTCAATCAATTTGAATTCGTTTTTGTCTGGCTTGATTTCAATCCGTTGGCCGTTGGACAAAATGAAGAACCGATCCCGCTCCCGTGTTTCAATGATTCCGGTTTGTGCGGTCACTATAGATTGGGTGTTGTTTTCATTGGAAACCACAAATATTCGGTTGCCTGTTTTTTCGGCAATACTGGAATTGTCAATGAAGAACACCCGTTTGCCATCGGCAGATTCCTGAAACTGGCCGGGCTTGATGCGCTCCAGATCACCGCGTTTTTCATAGCGCTCACGCATTTCGCGGATTTGCAAATTGGACCAAGGCCAAGCCATCAATGACAGCGCAGTGATGGTGATCAGCCAAGGCCAAGAAAACCGAAGGGCAGGGGCCAATAACGACAGCACGCTTTGGCCACTGGCTTGCCAAATCACCATTTCACTGTCTGCGTACATGCGAGATACGGTCGACACCAAGGCTATGTAAAGGCTTAAGGTAAGCAAAGAATGTAAATTGCTCATAGCGGTGTAGCCCAAGACGATGCCAACATCTTGCGGATTGAACCGACCAACAGACGCTTCGCCAAATGTGCGAATCAGCCAAACGGTAATGACGATGATGGTCAAAACCACCAGCGTCGCCCAGAAATACTTGGCCAGTTCTTGTCTAAAAGTGGAATCGAATAACATGTAAGTCGGTATTTAAAAGGCTGATTATGAACTTGGAACTTCAAACGCTCACATGGGCACAGGCGGCATCCCTCCAGACCGATGCGCTGATCGTCTTGGTTTCTCAGAAACAAGCCAAGACCACCGGTTTATTGGCCACCATGCTTGCGCAAGCTGAAAAGTCTGGTGACTTTAACCCTGCCGCTGGACAATGCATGCTCTGGTGGAAACCTCCTGGCTTAAAGACCCAGCGTTTGGTGTTTGCTGGAACCGGGCAAGGGCGAGCGCAGGACGTGCGTCAAGCAGTTACTTTGGCCGTTCAAGCTATCAAGAAGTCAAAATCCGCCAAGGTAAACATTTGTTTGCAAGACAGCCATCTACCGCATCTGGTGGTTGCAGCGCAAGCCGCTGCGGATGCTGCCTATGTCTACACGGCAACAAAACCTAGCGCTAAAGCATCGCTTATTTCTATAGTCACCCTGGGCGTGCCCGATGCCAAACATGCAGAGCCAGCATTTGCCATGGCTTGCGCCCAGATTGCAGGTGTTTCTTTGGCCCGCGAATGGGGCAACCGGCCTGCCAACCATGCCACGCCCGATCTGCTGGCCCAAGCTGCAAAAGCTTTGTCCAAGCATCCCAAAGTCTCCTGCGAAGTTTTGGGTCTGAAGGAGGTCTTGCGCTTGGGTATGGGCTCTTTTGCGGCAGTGGCGCAAGCGTCTGCCGAGCCCCTGAGATTCATCGTGTTGCACTACAAAGGCGCCGCCGCTTCTCAAGCCCCGGTGGTGTTGGTGGGCAAGGGCATCACATTTGACACGGGCGGCATTTCTCTCAAGCCTGGTCCGGGCATGGATGAAATGAAATTTGACATGTGCGGGGCCGCCAGTGTGTTGGGAACATTTGAAGCTTTGGCGCATCTAAAGCCCGCCATCAATGTGGTTGGATTGATTCCGGCCTGTGAAAACATGCCCGGTGGTAAAGCCCTCAAGCCAGGTGATGTGGTGACCAGCATGAGCGGCCAAACCATCGAAATATTGAATACCGATGCTGAGGGACGTTTGATACTTTGCGATGCTTTGACCTATGCAAAACGGTTCAAGCCAAGTGCAGTGATTGATATTGCCACGTTGACAGGCGCTTGTGTGATTGCCTTGGGGCATTTGCGCAGCGGTTTGTATGCCACGGATGAAGCACTCGCTTCTCAATTGCTTGACGCAGGCGAGCGCAGTCTTGACCTTTGCTGGCGCATGCCACTTGACGACGAATACGCAGAGGGTTTGAAATCCAATTTCGCAGATGTGGCCAATGTGGCAGACCGCGCGGCAGGTTCGGTCACAGCCGCCAAATTCTTGCAACGTTTTGCCCAAGATTTTCCCTGGGCGCACTTGGACATTGCCGGCACCGCTTGGAAAAGCGGAGCTGCCAAGGGCGCGACCGGTCGACCGGTCCCTGCATTGCTCGCCTATTTGGTGGGACAGGTTGGAAAATCCGCGTCGCCAGCTTCCGGTCGCCGGGTAAAAAAATAAGAACTGTCCAAAGATGACAGAAGTTGCCTTCCATTTCAATGCGGCAGACAAGCTGGAATACGCTTGTCGGCTTCTCAGAAAGGCGGTGGCCAATTCTGCGAAGGTGGTGGTGGCAGGTGACAGCCAACTTTTAAACGCCTTGGATGGAGCCTTGTGGTCATTCAGTCCCACGTCGTTTGTTCCTCATTGCGTGTTTGGGGCGCAAGATGACACATTGGCCCACAGCCCAGTGGTGCTGGTGATGAACGATGAATTGCCCAGCGCATTGCCACACCATCATGTGCTGCTTAATTTGGGTCACGAATTGGTCAAGGGCTTTGAGTCGTTTGAACGAATCATTGAGATCGTGACAAACGGCGAGCACGACAAGTCCCAAGCACGGATACGCTGGAAACATTACGCAGATCGTGGCTATCCCTTACAACGGCACGATCTCAGCACCAAAGTAGCTGTCTCGTGACACAACATCCAACACCGCCGCCGCTGGCCCCAGCGCCTTTGCTGACCGATGTGATTCAGGTCAACGAATCGTTGCGACCGGCTGTGCTTCCTTGGAACCAAAAGGTACAAATCAGGGAGGCATTGGGCGGCAAACACGTACAGGATGCATTAGCGGACAAAGTGATTGAAAAAGTTCAGCAACGTATTGCTGAAATGATGCCTGAATTGATTCGAGATGCTGTCGACCAAGTGCTAAAAGAACACGAACCCAAAATTGAATAGTTCTCCAAAGACTGCATTTTTCACATGACAAAGGGTTTTGCGGTGATGTTCTAGGTTTATTTCTATTGACTTTGTGGTTGCAAATTAATTACTATCACTTCATATTTTTCAACTCAGGAGCATATTTTGAAACAACAACTCTCTTTGATCACATTGGCTCTCGCATTTTCAGGTGTGGCGTGGGCACAGGAAGTCGTCAAAATCGGACATGTCGCACCTTTGAGCGGCGCTATTGCTCACCTTGGCAAAGACAATGAAAACGGCGCGCGCTTGGCCATTGAGGATTTGAATGCCAAAGGTATTTCTATTGGCGGCAAAAAAGTTAAATTTGAATTGCTGGCAGAAGACGATGCTGCCGATCCTAAGCAAGGTGCAGCGGCCGCGCAAAAGCTGGCCGACCAAAAAGTCAGCGGTGTGGTGGGACACTTGAATTCAGGTACTTCTATTCCCGCCTCCAAAATTTACAGCGATGCCGGTATCCCGCAAATTTCTCCATCGGCTACCAACCCAAAATACACCCGACAAGGCTATAAAACCACTTTTCGTGTGGTGGCTGACGACGTTCATTTGGGCGGCACATTAGGCCGTTACGCCGTCCAAAAATTGGGTGCAAAAAACATTGCAGTGATTGATGATCGAACGGCTTACGGGCAGGGTGTTGCGGATGAGTTTCAAAAAGCCGCCAAGGCGGCAGGCGCCACCATTGTTGGCCGTGAATTCACCACTGACAAGGCGACCGATTTCACCGCTATCTTGACCACTATCAAGGGCAAAAAGCCTGACGCTATTTTCTTTGGTGGCATGGATGCCGTGGCCGGGCCAATGATCAAGCAAATGAAAGCCTTGGGCTTGAATGCCAAATTCTTGGGAGGCGATGGCATTTGCACGGGTGAATTATTCAAACTGTCGGGCGAAACTATTGCAGACAGCCAAGTATTTTGTGCTGAGGCAGGCGGCGTTGAAGGCCCTCAGGAAAAAGTGCTGAGTGACTTTAAGGCCAAGTACAAAAAACGCTTCAACGCTGACGTGCAACTTTATGCACCATATGTGTATGACGCTGTCAATGTCATGGCAGCTGCCATGGTGAAAGCCAATTCTTCTGACCCTGCCAAATACCTGCCAGTGCTTGCCAAAATTTCAGATTACAAAGGCGTCACTGGCAACATAGGGTTTGATGAAAAAGGCGATATCAAAAATGGCGCGCTTACCTTGTACAGCTACAAGGGTGGAAGCAAAATCAATCTTGCCGTGGTTCGTTAAGCGGAGGTAATTCGTAATTTCCAACTGGTTTTTTGCCAGGCTATCGCTTCTTGAAGAAGCAAATGGTTGGACTGAGGAAACCGCTGCGCCCACAGCGGTTCTATGCTTAATTCAAAGCATCTGGCAATATGTTTGGATTTTTCAAGCTGTACCGAGCTGTGCTCCGGATCACGTCTGGCATGACACAAAATAACGGCTAAGCGCAAACTGAGCAATTGATAAACCAAGTGCTCGTCTTCGAAGTCCATGTCTAATTTTCGAAGTTTCCCTTTGTGTCCGAGCACCAATAAGCTGAGCCTGTGCAATTCATGCTTGGCAAATCCTGGGGTATCGGTATTTTCAAGAATGTATGCGCCGTGTTTGTGTGAGTCGGTGTGAGAGATTACGTTGCCGATTTCATGCAATTGGGCAGCCCAGCTAAGCTTTTTTTGTAGCCGTGTCCATTCAGAACTTCCTTCTTCGTGAGTTTGTAATTTTTTTAAAAACTCACAGGCAATTTTGCTGACTCTGTGCGCTTGCGCAGAATCTGCTTGAAATCCCCTGCGCAGTCCTGAAACGGTCAATGCCCGGGTATCTTTGGCTTCATCTTCTCGGTCAAGCAAGTCGTACAAAACGCCGTGGCGCAATGCACCAGGTGTGACCATCAATTCGTCAATACTGAACAAATCCAGCAACGCAGCCAGCACACTGAGACCACCGCCGATGACTGATTTGCGCTCTTCTTTGAGTCCATCCATCTTGAGTTTGTCAATGTGACCGATACGAATCAGTTGTGTTTTGAGCCAAGCAATCCCTTCTTTGGTGACGCGGTCGGCAGGCCAGCCGGCTTGCGCTAACACTTCTGAGACCGCACTTACCGTGCCGGAGGATCCGTAGGCGATGTCCCAAGCGTCTTTGCCAAAAATAGGCAAAGCCTCATCAAGAATCGCTTTGGCGGCCACCTCTGCCTTTTGAAAGGCCAGTGCGGTGAATTCACCATGGGGGAAATATTTCATGCTTGATGCAACACTGCCCAGCCGATATGACTCTAGTTGCAAGGCATTTTTGTTTTGGCCAATGATGAATTCCGTCGATCGTCCGCCTATGTCAATCACCAACCTTCGCTCGTCTGAAGGTGGCAGTAAATGAGCAACGCCTTGGTAAATCAAACGCGCCTCTTCGCGACCCGATACCACTTCAATAGGAAAGCCGAGGATTTGATGGGCTTTGTCTAAAAATAACTGTGCGTTTCTGGCCTCTCTGAGGGTTTGCGTGGCCACTGCACGCACTTGAGAGCGATCGAAGCCAGACAGTTTTTCTGCAAAACGCGCCAGGCATTCCCACCCTTTTTCCATAGAGGCAAGACTTAAATTGCGGTCCTGATCCAAACCGCTGCCTTGCCTCACCGCCTCCTTCAAATACTCGTAGCGTTGAAACAAGCCGTTGTTGAAGCGGCATATTTCCAAGCGAAAACTGTTGGACCCCAGATCAATGGCTGCCAGCAAAGTACCGTTTTTCATACCGTGAGTTGCCAAGATATGAATGCGGTGAAAGCTGAAAAAAGAATCATAATTAATTAAAATTTAAGTGTAAATGAAGTAAATTCTCAATTATTCTATACAACCATTGATGAGTTAACCGAAGGATAAATGACACGCAATTGTCATATTCAAAGCCTACATTGTCAGGTGAGTTTGGTGTTTTTCAGAGTTTTTTTCTTCAAGGAGTGCTTGTGAATTTTTCAAGAACTGTAATTACGGCAGTCGCGACTGCCATCGTGTCGTTTTCAGCCGCTGCCGCCGATATCACTGGTGCTGGCGCTACATTTCCTTTCCCTATTTACGCAAAATGGGCAGAGGCTTACAAAGTTCAAACGGATATTGGTTTGAATTACCAATCCATTGGTTCGTCTGGCGGTATTCGTCAAATCAAGGCCAAGACCGTGGCATTTGGTGCGACGGATGCTCCTTTGACCGGTGCTGAGTTAGAGAAGGAAGGCATGGTTCAATTTCCGGCCATTATCGGCGGCACTGTTCCGGTGTTCAACGTTGATGGCTTGCGCAAGGGCGATCTAAGAGTTACAGGTCCCGTGTTGGCCGACATGTTCATGGGAAAAATCAGCAAGTGGAATGACCCCAAAATTGTTGAGCTCAACCCCGGCAAAAAATTGCCTGATGCACCCATTACCATCGTTCATCGTGCAGATGGTTCGGGCACAACATTCAATTGGACCGATTACTTGTCTTCTGTGAGCCCTGATTGGCTCAACACCGTGGGTCGTGGTGCTGCGGTCAAATGGCCAGCACCTACATCAGTGGGCGGTAAGGGCAATGAAGGTGTGGCTGCAAACGTTAACCGAATCAAAAACAGTTTGGGTTATGTTGAGTATGCATATGCAAAACGCAACAACATCGCAGTCATGCAACTCATGAACAAAGATGGTAACTACGTCATGCCAGACGACGAGACATTTTCAGCAGCTGCTGCTGGCGCGGATTGGTTCAGCGTACCGGGCATGGGATTGTCAATTGTCAATCAACCCGGCGCTAAATCATATCCAGTGACTACAGCCTCTTTCATCCTGATGTACAAATCACCTACAGATAAAGCTCAGTCCGCAGAAGTCCTGAAATTTTTCGATTGGTCATTCAAGAACGGAAAGAAAATGGCATTGGAACTTGAGTACGTTCCGTTGCCAGACGCGTTGACCAAACAAATCCGCGAACGTGTGTGGTCTCAAATCCAGAAATAATTTTTAGAACAATTTAATCGCTGATTGATTCTTGCCATCTGTATTTCCTCAAGATACAGATGGCAACTTGCTTTTTCTTGCTTTTTGCATAAGTTTGGGCAGCTATGATGAATGATAGAACCATGACATTACCTCACTCAACACCTAACGATAACGCTGAATCCCAAGTAAGCGAGTTGCTTGTTGCTCGAAGGAAATCGATAGCTGGCAAATTACACATACAAGATTTGGTTTTTCATCGCCTGACACAGTCTTTTTCTTTGCTTGTGTTATTTGCACTTGCCGGCATCATTGTTTCTCTTTTTTACAATGCATTACCGACATTCACAAAGTTTGGCTTGCATTTTTTGTGGTACGTTGAATGGGACATCGTCAACGAAGAATTCGGTGCTGCAATTTCCATTGCGGGCACAGTATTGAGTGCTGGCATTGCCATGCTGATCTCGGTGCCATTGGCTTTTGGCATTGCATTGTTCCTCACTGAAACTTGTCCTCTTTGGTTGCGCAGACCGCTTGGAACTGCCATTGAATTATTGGCTGCCATTCCTTCAATCATTTATGGAATGTTCGGCCTGTTTGTTTTTGCGCCTATCTATGCAGATTATTTGCAAGTCCCGCTGCAGTCTGTTTTGGGTGGTTTACCTTTGGTGGGTTGGTTATTTGGTGGCGCCGTAACCGGCTTGGGAATTTTGGCTGCTGGAATTATTTTGGCATTCATGGTTTTGCCATTCGTTGCAGCGGTGATGCGCGATGTGTTTGAAATAACGCCACCCATATTGCGTGAATCAGCTTATGGTCTGGGATGCACCACTTGGGAAGTTGTGAGGAAAGTAGTTTTGCCATACACACAAAAAGGTGTGGTTGGCGGAATCATGCTCGGCTTGGGACGTGCGTTGGGTGAAACGATGGCGGTGACTTTTGTGATCGGCAATGCCAACCGTCTGCCCACCTCTCTTTTTTCTCCTGGCACGTCCATTGCCTCGGTCTTGGCCAACGAGTTTGGAGAGGCTGGCGGTTTGCACTTCAATACTTTATTTGCTTTGGGCTTTCTTTTGTTCTGTATCACCTTTGTGGTTTTGTTCATTGCCAAGTGGATGATCTACCGTACCGAAAAAGCCAAAGGCTTTTGAAGGTTGTGACCTCAGACTTCAATTTCTATATTCTTCACACATCAATCACATGAACTCATCTGATTTATACCTGAGTCGCAAGCGGTCAAACATTGTAGGTTTGACGTTATCAATGCTTGCCATGTCAGTAGGTTTGGTCGCCTTGGTGTGGATTTTATTTGTTCTGTTGTCGAACGGATTTGATGCACTCCAGTTATCACTTTTTATCAAAGATACGCCAGCACCGGGCTCTGAAGGAGGCGGATTACGCAACGCCATCGTTGGCAGTTTGATGATTGTGGGTTTGTCCGTATTGGTGTCTACACCGGTAGGTATTTTGGCGGGTATCTACCTGACTGAATACGGCGACAAAAGTAAAACAGCCGAATTAACTCGCTTTGTCACTGACATCATGTTGTCTGCACCTTCCATTGTTCTTGGCCTTTTCGTTTATGCGGTGGCAGTTGCAACAGTGGGTCATTTCTCAGGTTATGCGGGAAGCATGGCATTGTCATTGATCGCCATACCTGTTGTTATGCGGACCACTGAAAATATCTTGCGTCTTGTTCCAGGTAGTCTCAGAGAAGCAGCTTTTGCACTTGGCGCACCCCGATGGAAAGTCTCCGTCATGGTTACCCTAAGGGCAGCCAAGAGTGGTGTGATGACGGGAATTCTTTTGGCAATTGCTCGCATCAGTGGTGAAACTGCGCCACTGCTTTTTACTGCACTCAACAATCAATTTTTCAGCACCAACATGTCTGCACCCATGGCAAACCTACCCGTGGTGATTTTTCAGTTTGCCATGAGCCCCTATGAAAACTGGATTCACCTGGCTTGGGGTGGTGCACTGATCATCACTTTGGCTGTGCTGTTTTTGAACATCATCGCCCGGGTCATGTTTCGCGAAAAAGTAAAAGTTTGAATTTAAAAGGTCCTCATATGTCGATTGACTCTCCATCAGCCCTGAACAATTCGATTGAAATTCGAAATCTCAATTTTTTCTATGACAAGTTTCAAGGTCTAAAAGACGTGAACCTTGATATTGCCGAGCACAAAGTCACTGCCTTTATTGGCCCTTCGGGTTGCGGTAAATCAACCTTGTTGCGTACCTTGAACCGCATGTACAGCCTTTACCCGGGCCAACGTGCTGAAGGTGAAATACGACTGTACGGTTCTAATATTCTTGATAAAAACCAAGACCTTAATTTGTTACGTGCGCAGGTGGGCATGGTTTTCCAAAAGCCGACGCCTTTTCCTATGTCCATTTACGACAATATTGCTTTTGGCATCAGGCTCTATGAAAAATTAAGTCGCTCTGAAATGGACGACCGTGTTGAATGGGCTTTGACAAAAGGTGCTATTTGGAATGAAGTCAAAGACAAGCTCAATGTCAGCGGACTTTCCTTGTCTGGCGGACAACAACAACGTTTGTGTATCGCTCGTTCAGTGGCTGTGAAACCCAAAGTGATTTTGCTTGATGAGCCAACCTCTGCCCTAGACCCCATTTCAACAGCTAAAGTCGAAGAGTTAATCACTGAACTCAAGCAGGACTACACTGTTGCCATTGTTACCCACAATATGCAACAAGCAGCCCGTGTTTCGGATTTCACTGCATACATGTATCTTGGCAGCTTGATCGAATTTGGAGCAACAGATCAGATTTTTTTAAAGCCTCAACGCAAAGAAACTGAAGACTACATCACTGGCCGTTTTGGCTGATCCGATTGATTCAAAGGAATACCATGCCTGATAAACATTTATCTTCGCAGTTTGACCACGAGCTCAACACTGTTTCTTCTCGTCTGATGGAAATGGGTGGGTTGGTTGAATCACAGATTCAGCAAGCCGTCTACGCATTGTCTTTGTTTGTTGAAGAGGTTGCCGATCAAGTGATCAAAACAGAGAGTCAAGTTAATTCAATGGAGATTGAAATTGACCGCGAGTTGTCCACCATCATTGCAAGGCGTCAGCCAACTGCCAAAGATCTGCGCTTGCTGATGGCCATTTCCAAAGCCACTGCCAATCTTGAAAGAGCAGGTGATGAAGCCAACAAAATTGCTCGAATGGTCAAGTCCTTGATAAACAATGGTGGATTCAGATCATTGCCATCTTCAGAATTACGATTGACCACTGAAATGGCGAGTAGTTTGTTGCGAAAAGCGCTAGATGCATTTGCACGCCTTGACACTTCCACGGCGCTTGCCATCTTGAAAGAAGATGACTTGATCGACAAAGAATTTGATGGTTTTGTTCGCAAATTAATCACCTACATGATGGAAGACCCACGGACCATCAGTTCAAGCTTGGATTTGCTCTTCGTTGCCAAAGCGCTTGAGCGGATCGGGGACCATGCAAAAAATATTGCCGAGTTAATCATCTATATCGTGAAAGGTGAAGACGTTCGCCACACGTCCATGGAACATATAGAGTCGACTTTGCAGTAAAAACAATGAGACATCTTCCTAAAGTTTTGATTGTTGAAGATGAGCCTTCGATTGCGGAACTGATCACTGTAAATCTTCGGCACAATGGTTTATCGCCCACTTGGGTTGATGATGGTGAAAAGGCACAAAAGGCCATAGATGAAGTCTTGCCAGATGTGATTTTGCTGGACTGGATGCTGCCTGGACAAAGCGGTGTGTATTGGGCAAGAAAATGGCGCAGTGACGCCAGAACCAAGTCAATACCCATTTTGTTTTTGACCGCGAAAAGCGAAGAAGCTGACAAGGTTTCTGGCTTGGATGCAGGCGCGGATGATTACATCACCAAGCCTTTTTCTACGCAAGAATTGATGGCTAGGATTCGATCAGTTTTGCGTCGGCGTGCACCTCAACAAGCCGAAGATGCTGTCACAATCGGACAACTGCAATTAGATGGTGCGACACACCGGGTCACGTTTGCAGGCGAACCCCTCAAAATGGGCCCTACAGAATTCAAATTACTTAATTTCTTGATGCACCACACGGAGAGAGTTCATTCCCGTTCCCAAGTGCTGGATAAGGTTTGGGGAGACCATGTTTTCATCGAAGAACGTACGGTTGACGTTCATGTGAAACGACTGCGCGAAGCACTGGGTGAGGCTGGAGCGATGATTGAAACTGTCAGAGGTGTTGGCTATCGTTTCAATAACCAATCTCACTGATACGTATTCAGTGACATTTTGATGCTGGGCAGAATTTTCCTTCTGGTGTTTTGGTTGTCCCTAGGGGCTGCACTTGGTTTTTTTATCTCGCCCAATTCACAGCATCATTTTGAATATATTTCTTTAGGAATGCTGGTGGCCTTGTCTTGCGCGCACCTCATTTCAAGCTGGCAGGCAGAAAAATTTTTAAATTGGTTACAAAAGCCTGTCTTGGACAGCAATAAAGAGCACAGCGCATTTTGGGAAAGCGCTGCTGATCGGATTATCCGATTGCTCAAAAACAAAGAATCACAAAGACTTGTCAGTGAAGAGAGTTTGCGCCAGTTTCTGGCGGCAATTCAAGCTTCGCCACATGGTGTGATTATTTTGGACAGCGATACGAGAATTCAATGGAGTAACCAGACCGCTTCAGAACATCTGGGCTTAGACCCCAAACTTGATTTGCAGCAACTCATTGGAAACATGTTGCGAAATCCAATTTTCAGTAACTATGTCAACTCAAAATCATTTGACCATGAGGTGATTATCGAAGGCAGAGACCATCGTATTGACAGTCCTCACAAAGTCGGTGTCCAACTTTTCCCATATGGCGACGGAAGAATGCTTTTGTTGTCTCGTGATGTCACCTTGATTGAGCAAGCTGAAACAATGCGTCGAGATTTTGTTGCCAATGTTTCGCATGAAATTCGAACGCCACTGACTGTACTTGCTGGCTTTATAGAAACATTGCAAACACTGCCTTTGTCAAATGAAGAGCAAGAAAAATAC
>CAMDSU010000039.1 GCA_945907335.1 Bordetella parapertussis
CAAAACACCCAAGGCTTGCGCCAAGGTTTGTACGGCCAAGGCCAACTCGAACTCGGGCGTCAACAGGTATTGGCCGTTCCCCTGGAATTTGTGCGCACTGACAAGCCTGAACCTTATGTGCAGGTGCTGGTCGGGTCACGCTTGAGCCACCCCACTGTCACCCTTGGCAAACGAGGTCGTGTGGGTGCGGACGACTCCGTCTGGGTAGAAATCAAAGGGGTAGAAGCGGGTGCGCAAGTCTTGTCGTCTCGGGCTGGGGCCATGCGCGAAGGCCTAAACCTGCGCGTGATACCTAGCCCTTCATCTGACACCACCAACAAACCATAAGCCATGTGGTTCACCCAAGTCAGTCTGCGCAACCCTGTGTTTGCCACCATGGTCATGTTGGCCTTGGTGGTGTTGGGCCTGTTTTCATTTCAACGGCTCAAGATTGACCAGTTTCCAAATATTGATTTGCCAGTGGTGGTGGTCACCACCGAATACCCCGGCGCTTCACCCGAAATCATTGAAAGTGAAGTCAGTAAAAAAATCGAGGAAGCGGTCAATTCCACGGCGGGCATCAGTGCTCTTACATCGCGCAGCTACGAGGGCATGTCGGTCGTCATTGTCGAATTTGAACTGACCGTCAACGGCCGCAAAGCCGCCGACGATGTGCGCGAAAAAGTCTCGAATGTCCACCCATTTTTGCGCCCCGAAGTCAAAGAGTCACGCATCCTGCGGTTTGACCCAGCAAGCCGCCCGATTTGGTCATTGGCGGTGGTGACTGACAAAGCGTCGTTACCTGCGGGCGTCAAACCATTGAGCCAAGTCGAGATGACCAACTGGGCCGACCAATTTCTGAAGAAGCGTTTGGAAAATGTGCGCGGTGTGGGCTCTGTGGTTTTGGTGGGCGGCACCAAACGCGAAATCAATCTTTACCTCAACCCGCAAGCGATGGAGTCTTTGGGCATCACCGCGCAACAGGTGGTCGACGCGGTCAGTAACGAAAACCAAGATTTGCCGGTTGGATCCATCCGCTCTTTGCAACAAGACCGCGTGGTGCAAGTACAAGGAAGAATGCACAGGCCGGAAGATTTCGGCAACATCATCGTGGCGCGAAAAGGTGGCAGCATCGTGCGACTGTCGCAAGTGGCTCGGGTGAACGACGGCGCACAAGAGTTAGAAAACTTGGCACTTTATAACGGTGAACGCACGCTGCTGTTGTCGGTGCAAAAGTCGCAGGATGAAAACACCATCGACGTGGTCGACGGTTTGGCACGCACGGTAGCGGATATGGCTTCTCAATTACCGCCCGGCGTGAAATTGCAAAACATTTACGACGGCTCACGGCAAATACGTGTGGGCGTGAACAATGTGCGAAAAACATTGATCGAAGGTTCATTGCTGACCGTGTTGATCGTGTTTTTGTTTCTCAATTCTTGGCGCTCGACCATCATCACGGGCCTTACCTTGCCCATTGCCATCATCGGCACATTCTTGTTCATGGCCATGTTTGGCTTCACCATCAACATGATCACTTTGATGGCGCTGTCCTTGTGCATTGGTTTGTTGATCGATGATGCGATCGTGGTGCGCGAAAACATTGTTCGCCATGTACAAATGGGCAAAACTGCTTTCAATGCATCCATGGAAGGCACCAAAGAAATCGGTCTGGCGGTACTGGCCACCACGTTTTCTATCGTGGCCGTGTTTTTGCCCATCGGATTCATGCAGGGCATCATTGGTAAGTTTTTCCACGAGTTTGGTCTCACCATCGTGGTGGCTGTACTGATTTCCATGTTTGTCAGTTTCACCCTAGACCCCATGCTCTCCAGCGTCTGGCACGACCCCAGCATTCACCGCAATGGTCAGCGCAGTCATAAACGCAGTTGGTATGACATGAGCTTGGGGCGGGTCACCCAATGGTTTGAAGATGCCACCGAAGGGCTGGGGCGCGCCTACCAACGCATGCTTGGCATTGCACTACGGTACCGGTTTGTCACGGTGCTGGTGGCGCTGGTTATTTTTATCACCAGTATTTTCATGGTTCGTTTTCTGGGCACAGAATTTGTTCCCAAGGCTGATTACTCCGAAGCCAGTGTCACCTTTTATGTGCCTGTCGGTTCTTCGTTGCAAGTTACCGAAGCCAAAGCGCGCGAGGTCGAGAGCATGCTGCGCAGCTTCCCCGAAGTTCGCTACACACTCAGCACGATCAACACGGGAAACGCCAACGGGAAAATTTATGCCAATGTTTATTTCCGTTTGGTCGATCGACAACTGCGCACACTCAATATTATTGAGTTCACGCCCATCATTCGTGAGCATTTGAGAAAAATGGGCGGATTGACCGTCACCCATGTGGGCTTGCTTGATTCTGTCGGTGGCAGCAAGCAAATTGAGTTTTATTTGCTCGGCCCGGATCAAGCAGAACTTGAACGCATTGCCGCTGTGGTTACCGCCCGCTTGCAAGACATCAAAGGCTTGGTCGATATCGAGTCCAGTGTCAAACCTAACAAACCTACGGTGGACATCACCGTCAAGCGCGAGGCCGCTGCCGATTTCGGTCTGGGTGTGGGCAGCATTGCCAATCAATTGCGCACGCTGGTTGCCGGACAAACCGTTGGAGTTTGGCGCGCCGACAACGACCAGACCTACGATGTCCTGGTGAGGCTTGATCCCACCCAGCGCACCTATCCCCATGACCTGGAACGCTTGCCGTTCAACATTGGTCAAAACCCAGACGGCAGCAGTCGCATCGTGCGCCTGAACCAAGTGGCACAGGTCAGTGAAAGCATTGGACCCAACCAAGTCAACCGGCGCGAACTCTCGCGTGAAGTGGCTTTCAGCGGCAACACCTATGGCCGCGCCACGGGAGAGGTCTCTCAGGACATACAAACCATGATGGCGGGCATTGCACTGCCTGACGGTTACCGCTATCAGTTTGGCGGCGCCACCAAAAACATGAAGGAATCTTTTCAATACGCCGTCGTTGCATTGGCCATGGGCGTGATCTTCATTTACATGATTCTGGCCAGTCAGTTCAAAAGCTTTTTGCAGCCCTTGGCCTTGATGACTTCTTTGCCGCTGACTCTGATCGGGGTGGTGGGTGCATTGATGGTGTTTCGGTCCACGCTGTCCATGTTCTCGGTGATCGGCGTGATCATGCTGATGGGTCTGGTCACCAAAAACGCGATTTTGTTGCTGGACTTTGCTATTCGTGCACGCGAAGGCCTGGACCGTGGTGACGGCACACAGGATGCACCGCTTGGCAGAACCGAGGCTTTGTTGCTGGCGGCCCAGGTGCGACTGCGGCCGATTTTGATGACCACCTTGGCCATGGTGTTTGGCATGATTCCCCTGGCCTTTTCTGTGTCTGAAGGGTCTGAGCAGCGCGCGCCTTTGGGTCAGGCGGTCATAGGTGGCGTCATCACCTCGTCCATCCTGACACTGGTGGTCGTGCCTGTGGTCTACTGCTATATCGACGATCTGAGCCAATGGTTGAAAAAACTTTGGCACGGCAAATCAAGCCCTGCGACCCGCCCCGCTGGCTAGAATGGCTTTTTATGAATTTTTTCGCTGAAATGAACACGGAAATCGCCCGCTTCAACATGGTTGAACAGCAAATCCGCACCTGGCAGGTGCTGGACAAGAACGTTCTCTCACTGCTGTCCCAACTAGAACGCCAATGGTTTGTTCCTAGCGCCTACCATGGGCTGGCTTACAGCGACACAGAAATTCCCCTCGGCCATGGCGAACACATGTTGCCCCCGCGTGTGGATGCCAGACTGTTGCAAGACTTGGGCTTGCAGCCGCATGAACAGGTGCTGGAAATCGGTACGGGCTCGGGTTATCTGACCGCCTTGCTGGCCCAGTCATGCGCGCATGTGACCAGTTTGGAATGCCATGGCGAATTGCTCGCGCAAGCACAGAAAAATTTGCAACACGCTGACATCCGCAACGTCCGTTTGTTGCAAAGCCAAGGTGTGCCCTCTCAATTGCCTCACGCCTCTTTTGATGCTGTGGTGCTGGGCGGTTCGGTGGCCAGGGTGCCTGATGAACTGCTCAAGCTCCTCAAACCCGCTGGCCGACTGCTGGCCGTGGTGGGCGAAGAACCCATGATGCAAACCACCTTGGTGCAGCGCCAAGCGGATGGCACTGGTCACAGCCGCGTTTTGTGGGATGTAGTGACTCCTCGCTTACACGGTTTTGCCGAAAGCGCCGTTTTTCAATTCTGACAAAAAGTTGTTTTATAAAAGGAAGACCATGAACTTGTTTCGCACACTGCCCTTGATCGCCGCCATGTCGTTGGCCTTCACAGGTGCTGCCCGCGGCCAAAGCTTGGTCGAGCTCTATGACATTGCCAAAGGCTATGACGCCAGTTTCAAATCGGTGCAAATCCAGGCCCAAGCCACCCGGTTGAAAGTGGACCAAGCGCAGGCCAAACTCGGTCCTACTGCTGCATTAAGCGCCAGCGCCAATGTCAACAATGGTGGAGCTTTGTCGCCCACACCTGACAATGCCTTATATCCAAGATCTCGTAACTACAGCGCGCAAACCGGTACGGTCAGCGCCTCGCAGCCTATTTTCCGACCCGGCGACAAAGCCGAAGTGTCACAGGCCAATTTGCAACTCCAAGTGGCCGAGGCCCAATTGCAAGCCGCCGAGCACGACCTGATGGTGCGTTTGAGCCAAGCCTATTTCGATGTACTTGCCAGCCAGGACAATCTGACCTTTATCCAAGCGCAAATGAAAGCAGTGTCTGAGCAACTGGCCTTTGCCAAGCGCAACTTTGAAGTTGGCACTGCCACCATCACAGACACACGCGAAGCACAAGCCAGTTACGACTTGGCCATGGCACAGGAAATTGGCGCGCAAAACGATTTGCGGGTCAAGAAGATGGCGCTTGACCAACTGGTGGGCAAGTCCAACATCGAGCCCAAATCGGTGTCTTTGACGGCGGTGCCCACAGGCCCAGTACCTGATCGTGTTGAAGAGTGGGTGACTCTTAGCGAGCAGAACAATCCCAACATCAAGCAGTCACGCATCAGCAGCGATGTGGCCCGACTCGAAACGAACAAAGCCCAAGCCGCTCTAAAACCCACAGTAGATTTACAACTCAGCTACAGCCTGACAAACAATACCAACGGCACCATAAGTTCAACCATTGATACCCGCTACGGCGTGGCTACCGGTGCTGTGGTGGTGAGTTATCCGCTGTTCAACGGAAACGCATTCAGCAACCGCGTCAGAGAAACCATGGCGCTGACCCAAAAAGCCGAATCTGATGTCGACGCTATCGTGCGAACCGTGGGACAAAATACGCGCAGTGCGTTTTACGGCGTGGTTTCTGGCGTGAGCCAAGTCAAAGCATTACAAGCTGCCGAAGATTCCAGCCAAGTGGCATTAGACGCCAACAAATTGGGCTACAGCGTAGGCGTGCGCATCAACATCAATGTGCTGGACTCGCAAAGCAAATTGTTTGACACCAAGGCAAAATTGGCCAAAGCACGTTATGACGTGCTCATGGGCCACTTGAAATTGCGTCAACTCAGCGGTGTGTTGAAGTTGGAAGATTTGCAAAACATCAACAACTTACTGGTTCCCTGACCGTCTTTAAATCAAGGCTTGCATCAATTGCAGACAACGCGCAACCGCGCCTTGGTGACGTGCTGCGAACTCGGTGGCTAGTGCTGACTTTCGCTGACAGGCTTCGGGGTTCATGGCAAGTTGGTAAGCCGTGCCCACCGCTTGGGCCATGTCTTGAACCCGCACTGCCGCCCCGTCTTGTAGGGCCAGTTGCGCGGCCTGCGCGAAGTTGAATGTATGTGGCCCCATGACCACGGGACAGGCACAAGCGCAGGCTTCGATCAAGTTTTGTCCGCCCAAAGGTTCAAAGCTGCCACCCAATAAACATACACTGGCCGCGCCAAAATAAAACGGCATTTCCCCCATGCTGTCGCCCAATACCACTTGCGTGTCACCACGCCATTGGTTGAAATCTGGCAGATCGTTCCAGTCACTGCGCTTTTGTAAAGAAAAGCCTTTGGCATTCACCAATGCAGTCACCTGCTCGAAACGCTGTGGATGACGCGGCACCAACCACCATTGCACATCTTGCAAATAAGCGGGCTGCTGGGCCAGCAATTCCAATAATGCAGCCTCCTCCCCCTCACGAGAAATCGCCAGCAACACCACCGGTCTGGGCATGGCTTTGCGCCAGGCCAAACCTTGTTGCAATTGTTGACCGTCAGGCACTGCGTCAAATTTGAGGTTGCCCATGACCGCTTGCACGGTGATACCCAATGCCTGAAAACGTTTGGCGTCTTGCTCAGACTGCGCCCAGACGGCATGCAATTGGCTGAATGCGGGTCGCGCCAGCGCCGACCATTGCATCGACCGACGCAAAGATTTGGCACTGAGTCGCGCATTGAGAAGCACCATGGGCACGCCATGCTTGCATGCTTGATCGACCATCACCGGCCACACCTCGGTGTCCACCAAAAAACCGGCGCGTGGTTGAAAATGCCGCAAAAACCTGGCCACCATCTCTGGCGTGTCCCAAGGCTGCCACACCTGCACATCCCCTTCTTGCAACAAACTCAAGCCCTGTTCTCGACCGGTAGCCGTGCCGTGCGTGAACACAAACTTCACACCTGGACGTGCTTTGCGTATGGCGACAACCAGTGTTTGAATAGCGCGGGTTTCACCCAAAGAAACCGCATGGATCCAAACGCTACCTGCGGTGGCTGGTATGGCGTAGTAACCGAGGCGCTCGGACACGGACACACCGTAAAGCGGTTCTTTGCGCGAACGCACATAGAGCTTGAGCAAAAGCACAGGCGTCAACAGGCGCGTCAGCCAGCCATAGAAAAACAGCATCATGCTTGGCTTTCAAAAGCGTAAGCATGCGCTTGCAAGCCGTTGAGCCAAGCTTGCATGACACTTTCCGGGGTCGGACAAGGCTTATCAAACACGCTTTGCTGCCAACCGCAATCCAGCGGTCCGGTGCGCCAGGCCGTATCGAAGTTATAAATTTGCACATGGGGCAAACCCAAGGCCACTGCTATGTGGCTGGGCCCACTGTCCACACCGATCACTCCTTTGCAAGCAGCCAGCGAGCGCGTCAAGGACAGCACATCACCGCGCGGCCAGACCACAGCTCTAGGTACTGCCGCTGCGATGGCTGCTGCGGTCTGGGCTTCGGCATCATTGGATTGCGGGATAGCCAGTTCAAACCCCCGCGCATTCAATTGCAGCGCGAGTGTGATCCAGTGTGCCAACGGCCAGGTCTTGTCGAGGCGCGATGTGCCATGCACCAATGCCACGGTGTGCGGCGCGACATGCGCTTGTGGGGCGATGAACAAGGTCTGACGTGATTCCGCGCTTTCGGCATATCCAAGCGCTTGGGCGCACACATGGCGTGCGCGCTGCACCGCGTGGCTGCGCCAGGCGCATGGCACGGCGATATCGGACACCCAACGCGTGGGCGCCTCATACGCAGAGCCTTGCGTGCGATTGGCCATGGCAATTCGCCGGCCTTTGTCTGTCAATCGGGCCAAGCGCGCAATCAATGCAGATTTGGTCAGGCCTTGCAAATCGATCACGGCGTCATAGGAGTGGGCTTGCAGTTCTTGCACAAATGCACGCCATTGCATATGGGTGTGGGCAGACCACCATTCTTTGCGCCATGCACGCAATCGACAGGGGATGACACGCTCTACCGCCGGACACAAACGAAGTAGCGGCGCAAATCCTTCTTCCACCACCCAATCGATATGTATGCCCGGCAATGCGGTATGCATGTCAATCGCAGCGGGCAGGCTGTGCACCACATCCCCCAATGAAGACAGTTTGACCACCAAAACCCTCAATGCGCAGCCTCTTGCACTTTGGCATCAGGCTTGACCCGGCGCAGCAAAGCCATCATGTCGGCTTCGATGCGGCGTAATGCTTCAGTCGTTTGTCCTTCGAAACGCAACACCAGCACCGGGGTGGTGTTAGATGCTCGCACCAGACCAAAACCGTCATCCCAGTCGATGCGTACGCCGTCTATGTCGCACAACACCGGATGATGGGCGGGACAAGGCAAACCTTGTGAAGAAGCAAGCGCAAGCAGTTCGGCAGTGACACGGTGGGGCTCGCCTTCCTCGCAGGCCACATTCAGCTCAGGCGTGGATTCACTGGTAGGCAAGCTGTGCAACACCTGGTTGGCGTCTTCGTGGCGGCTGAGAATTTCCAGCAAGCGGCACCCCGCGTAAGTGCCATCGTCAAAACCATACCAGCGTTCTTTGAAAAACACATGGCCGCTCATTTCGCCACCCAAGGGTGAACCAATGGCTTTCATTTGGGCTTTGATGAGCGAGTGTCCCGTTTTAAACATCAACGGCACGCCACCGGCTTGGCGAATAAATGGCGCGAGTTGTTGCGAACATTTCACATCAAACACAATGGTGCCACCCGGTTGCCGCGACAGCACATCGCGAGCGAACAGCATCATTTGCCTGTCAGGGTAAATGGTTTGTCCCTCACGGGTCACGATGCCCAAGCGATCCCCGTCTCCGTCAAACGCCAAGCCGAGTTCTGCTTGGGTGTCATGCAAGGCGCTGATCAAGTCGCGCAAGTTTTCGGGCTTGCTCGGGTCCGGGTGATGGTTTGGGAAATTGCCGTCGACTTCACTGAACAATTCGATGACCTCGCAACCAATGGCGCGCAAAATATGCGGTGCTGTTGCACCCGCCACGCCGTTGCCTGAATCGACCACGATGCGCATGGGGCGGGCAAGCTGTATGTCTTGCACAATGCGTGTTTCATACGCTTGCAATACCGACACAGATTGCACACTGCCACCGTCACGCAAATGCCAAGTTTCTGCTTGCATCATGTGACGCAGGGCTTGGATATCTTCTCCATAAATGGCGCGACCGGCCATGACCATTTTGAAACCGTTGTAATCCTTGGGGTTGTGACTGCCCGTGATTTGAATGCCGCTTTCACACAAGGTGCTCGCTGCGAAATACAACTGCGGTGTGGTCACCATACCAACATCAATCACTTGTATGCCCGCTTGCACCAAACCTTGTATCAACGCTTGCGACAAGACAGGACCGCTTAAGCGGCCGTCACGCCCCACCGCCACGCGCTGCTGGCCGAGGGCCAAAGCTTGCGTACCAAAGCTGCGGCCCAAAGCCACAGCCATCTCAGGATGCAATGCAACCGGTACCACGCCGCGTATGTCATACGCTTTGAAAATAGAGGGCTCTGTGATCATTCAAGGCATTGTAGAGGGCAGACTTTTTCATAAATAATGCATCCATGAACCCCAAAGATACCTCGCCACCATTTGTCCCCACCCAGTGGCAAATGCCCATACACACACCGCTGGGAAAAATGACTTTGGTGGCCGGCCCGCAAGGACTGTGCGGCGCTTGGTTTGAACACCAAAAACATTTTCCGCATTTGCAGCACCTGCCCTGGGGCCCAAGCCAATGCTGGTTGCTACATGCCAAAGCGCAGTTGGCTGAATATTTCTCAGGCAAACGCCAACAATTTGAATTGCCGCTGACACCTCTTGATGGCACGGTGTTTCAACACCAAGTTTGGCAAGCGCTGGCCATGATTCCATTTGGCAGGTTCACGTCTTATGCAGATATTGCGCGTTTCATTGGCAAGCCCCAATCCGCCCGTGCTGTGGGCATGGCTGTCGGGCGCAACCCTTTGGGTATTTTTCTACCGTGTCACCGTGTGCTGTCCAGTAACGGTGCATTGACTGGCTATGCCGGAGGGCTAGACCGCAAAGTTGCACTGTTGAAAATCGAAGGCACTTTGTTGTGACCATGGGCTTGCGCTGGCAACAATAGCTGCCCGCGTTGCTTTCGTTGCAGAAAGTCATTGTCATGGACGTCCGGGTTGCTTGTGTTGCTTGTTTTGTAATGAGTCATTGGCATGGCCGTCCGCGCCGGTATGCTTTTTGCTGCGCTTTCGCTGGCAAAAACATCCCCGCACAGACGGCCTGTCGAGATGCTGTTGGTACGCGTGCTGATTCGGTGCTTGTAACTGCTTTAGCGGCATGAAACAGCACGAGTGGATTGCCGACATGGCGGTCGGGCCGACGCGAACATTGCAGCTTTGCTGCAGTGAGCGGCGACCGAGCCGGCATGGCGTGAGCACATCTCAACCAGTACAGACATCAACCAAACGGCATGGCGTGAGAATAATTGGTGTCTGACCCCAATTACACAATTACAAGTTGAATACACGTTTAGGCCGATCTCTGCGGCGTGTTTTTTTTCTGCACTTTCGCTCGAAAAAAACGCCTCCTCAGACTCGGCCCCGAGAAATGTTAATTGGACAGGTGAAACCCCCGCCAATCAAGGCCATAATGCGGCTTTTCCCGTTAACCCCAACTCTTGCGATTTTTCTAAAGGATGGATATGACTGATTTTTACAAACGCACCTGGTTCCGTACCGCTGCTTTGGGCGTTGTGGCTGCCGCCCTCATGGTCGGATGTGGCAAAAAGGAAGAGCCAAAACCAGCACCTGCGGCTGAAGCCCCAAAAGCTGAACCCCTGAAAATTGCATTTGCCTACGTTGGCCCGGTGGGCGACGGCGGCTGGACATTCGCGCATGACAACGCCCGCAAAGCCATCGAAGCTGAATTCGGTGACAAGGTACAAACCACCTTCACCGAAAACGTCTCCGAGTCTGCAGATGCCGAGCGCAATTTCCGCGACATGGTGTCTCAAGGCAACAAACTGATTTTCGGCACGACCTTCGGTTATATGGAACCCATGTTGAAAGTGGCCGCTGACAGCAAAGATGTCAAATTCGAGCATGCCACTGGCTACAAACAAGCCGACAACATGCGCACCTACGACAGCCGCACCTATGAAGGTGCATACATGGCTGGCGTGATCGCAGGCAAGATGACCAAGTCCAACACCCTGGGTGTTGTGGCCTCTATTCCAATCCCTGAAGTGGTTCGCAACATCAACAGCTTCACATTGGGCGCGCAATCGGTTAACCCCAAAGTCAAAACCAAAGTCGTTTGGATCAATGAGTGGTTCAACCCACCCAAAGAAACCGAAGCCGCGACATCGCTGATCAATGGTGGCGCAGATGTACTGTTTCAAAACACTGATTCAGCGGCCGTACTGAAAACTGCTGAAGCCAAAGGCAAGCGCGCTTTTGGCTGGGACTCTGACATGACTGCTTATGGCCCCAAAGCCCACCTTGGCTCGGCCATCATCAATTGGGCGCCTTACTACATCCAGACCACGCGTGAAGCCTTGGAAGGCAAATGGGTCGGTGGCACAGGCGTGTGGTGGGGCGTCAAAGAAGGCGCGATTGACCTCGTGTCTATTGCAGAAGACGTGCCAGCCGAGACCAAAGCCAGAGTCGAAGAAATCAAAGCAGGCTTAAAAGATGGCAGCTTTTCGATTTGGAAAGGCCCTTTGGTCGATAACACCGGCAAAACTCTCTTGAAAAATGACGAAATCGCCGACGATAAGTTCTTGAGCGGTGTAAATTTCTATGTCAAAGGTGTCCAAGGAAAAGTGCCCGGCAATAAGTAATTGCCCAGCGGGTAACTTTCTTGAAAAAGGCTGCCTTCGGGCAGCTTTTTTTTGCGATTGGTTTTTCATTTTTTTTGAGGCTCACTCAATACCGTGAATACATTTTTCCTGTCAGTTGTCAGCACTTTTCTGGGATTGAGTATTTCTTGGGCTCAGACCGTGGGCTTGCCGGATGCCACCCGAACACCTGGTTCCGTGGACCCTGCCGTGACCCAAGACAATATTCAATCGACGGTTTGCGTGAGGGGCTATACCCAAACCGTCAGGCCGGATAAAAAATACACCAATCGTCTGAAACGCGAACAACTCAGGCAGTACAAATACGCTGACACAGACCCACGCAATTACGAACTCGATCACCTGATTCCGCTCAGCATCGGCGGTGACCCTAAAGACCCTGACAACCTCTGGCCGCAATCGCGTTCGGGTGCATGGTCTGCAGAACAAAAAAATGAACTTGAATGGATCGTTTACAAAATGGTGTGTCGGGGTGAGGTGTCGTTGGCTGA
>CAMDSU010000040.1 GCA_945907335.1 Bordetella parapertussis
AGCAAGCGCTGGACCTGGTGGGCAAAACATTGCTTGATCCGCAAGACACAGTGTTGGTGGAGTCGCCGACTTTTTTAGCCACCATCCAATGTTTCCGTTTGTACGGTCCCACCGTTTTGGGTGTGCCGATTGATGAAGACGGTGTGGATATCGATGCTTTGGAACAGATGATCCAACAACACCGCCCCAAACTGGTGTATCTGGTGCCGACTTTCGGCAACCCCAGCGGTGCCATGACCAGTTTGCAGCGGCGTTTGCGCGTGTTGGAGTTGGCAGTGAAATACCAAACCGTCGTGGTTGAAGACGACCCTTATGGCGATTTGTATTTTGCCGAAGCACCGCCGCCATCACTGCTTGCATTGAGCGCGCAAGTGCCGGGCAGCCGCGATTGGCTGGTGTATTGCGGTTCACTCAGCAAAGTGTTGTCGCCGGGTTTGCGCATAGGTTGGATGGTGGCACCTGCGGCATTGCTGGCACGCGCCACCATGTGCAAGCAATTCAGCGATGCACACACGTCCACATTCGCGCAAGCCACAGCTGCGCAGTATTTGCAAGCTGGGCGCATGCCGGCCACTTTGCAAAATGTGCGTCAGGTGTACGCCGGTCGCTCCCGCGCCATGTGCGAGGCTTTGCGTGTGCATTTGGGCGAAGGCTTGTCTTTTCACGAACCGATGGGCGGCTTATTTGTCTGGGCGCAATTGACGGGGAAAACGGGGCATACCAAGGATGGCAACTTGTTGGCCAAGCGCGCGATTGAAAAGGGCGTGGCCTTTGTGCCGGGCGCACCGTTTTTTGCCGATAAGCCTGACAATTCCACCATTCGTTTGAGTTTTGCGACTGCGGATGAAAGCAAGATTGCCGAAGGTATTGAGCGTTTGGGTGCGGCACTGCGTGAAACAGGGCCGACAGCTTGAATGGTGGTTCGGGTACGCGGTGGCGACCTAGCTAAAAATCACTGGCCTGCAAATGCCTGGTAAGCAGCAGCGTCCATCAGATCATCGACTTCTGGTGCATGGTTGAGTTGCACCTTATAAAACCAACCGGCTCCTTCGGGGTCGGAGTTGGCCAAGGACGGGTCAGCGCGCAAGTCTTCGTTGACTTCAAGTACCGTCGCGCTGATGGGCATGTGCACATCAGCAGCGGCTTTGACAGACTCGACCACGCCAGCGACGCTGCCTTGGTCATATGGTTTGCCTATTTCAGCGAAATCCACAAACACAATATCGCCCAGGGTTTCTTGTGCATGCACCGTGATGCCCACAAAAACAGTGTCTGCATCGATGCGTACCCACGTATGTTCTGAATGGTATTTGGTCATGTTTACATTCCTGCGTAATTCGGGCCACCGCCACCTTCTGGCGTGATCCACACAATGTTTTGGGTGGGGTCTTTGATGTCACAGGTTTTGCAATGCACACAATTTTGGGCATTGATCTGCAAACGGTCCGCGCCTGTATCTGCTTTGACATATTCATACACACCAGCAGGGCAATATCGCCCTTCAGGCCCGTCATACAAACCGAGGTTGATGCGAACTGGCACGCTGTCGTCTTTCAGGGTCAGATGTGCCGGTTGGTTTTCTTCGTGGTTGGTGTTGCTGATGAATACGCTGGAGAGCTTGTCGAATGACAAGACGCCATCGGGTTTGGGGTAAGCAATAGGCTGCGCGGTGGCCGCCGCTTGCAAGGACTGGTGATCCGCCTTGTGGTTATGCAGCGTCCAAGGCGGCGTGGAGACGCCAATTTTTGGCAAAAACCATTGTTCAATGCCAGTCATCAAGGAGCCCATGAGCTTGCCTTTTTTGAACCAATTTTTGAAGTTACGTGTCTGGTGCAACTCGCTATACAGCCAGCTTTTTTCAAACGCTTGCGTGTAGGCACTTAACTTGTCGTGGGCGCGTCCAGCTTGTATCGCAGCAAACGCCGCGTCTGCGGCCAGCATGCCTGATTTGATGGCCGCGTGACTGCCTTTGATTCGGGCCGCGTTTAAAAAGCCGGCATCGCAACCCAGCAGTGCACCGCCGTTAAACACCAAATCGGGCAATGCTTGCGGCGTACCGTTGTTGATGGCCCGCGCACCGTAGCCAATGCGTTTGCCGCCTTTGAGGTGTTTGGCGATTGAAGGATGTGTTTTCCAACGCTGCATCTCTTCAAATGGATTCATGTATGGATTGCGGTAATCCAACCCGAGCACAAAGCCCAAAGTGACTTGGTTATCTGCGAGGTGATACAGAAAACCGCCACCAAAGCTGCTGTCCTCGATGGGCCATCCCGAGGTGTGGACCACCAAGCCTGGTTGAGCCAGTGCCGGGTCAACTTCCCACAACTCTTTGATACCAATGGCAAAGGTTTGCGTGTCTTTGCCTTTGTTCAAGCCAAAACGATCAATGAGTTGTTTGCCTAAATGGCCGCGTGCACCTTCCGCAAATAAGGTGTACTTGGCATGCAGTTCCATGCCCAATTGGAAATGGTCGGACGCTGTGCCGTCTTTGGCAAGACCGACATGCCCAGTGGCAACGCCTTTGACCGCACCTGCATCGTCATACAACACCTCAGCAGCGGTGAAACCGGGGAATATTTCAACGCCTAAGTTTTCTGCTTGTTGCGCCATCCACTTGACCACATTGCTCAACGACACCACATAGCAGCCGTGATTGTGAAAGTTACGTGGCATCAGCCAAGCGGGTGTAGCAGTGTGCCCTGTGGCAGACAACACCAGCAGTTCGTCAGCCGTGACAACTTGTTGCAATGGGGCGCCCATGGATTTCCATGTTGGAAACAATTCGTTCATGGCGCGTGGGTCCATGACAGCCCCCGACAAGATATGCGCCCCGGGCTCTGAACCTTTTTCAATGACCACCACCGATATGTCTTTGTCGGCAAGAGCTGCCAATTGTTTGATGTGAATGGCAGCGGCCAGACCAGCAGGCCCTCCACCAACCACCACCACGTCGTATTCCATGGCCTCGCGCGGACCAAATTGTTCAAGCAGGGAAGAGGGCGTCATAGCATTTGTGCAGAGATGTCAATAGAGCGACAGATTCTATGCTCAGCCCAGCGGGGACCGTGGTCATAATGCGCCTAAACAATTCAAAAATTTCTGCGCAAAGCACAGCCAGTCAATGATTTAAATTTTCACAGGAGTTCATCATGTCATACAGTTTAGATTTATCAGGACGCGTTGCTTTGGTCACGGGCGCCTCCAGCGGGCTCGGTGCTCAGTTCGCTCGCACCTTGGCCGGTGCTGGCGCGGCCGTGGTGCTGGCCAGCAGACGCATTGAAATGCTCAAGACCTTGCGTGCTGACATCGAAGCTGAGGGCGGTGACGCACATGTGGTCAGTCTGGATGTGACCAGCCGTAAAAGCATTGATAAAGCGATTGAATCCGCCGAGAAAGAAGTAGGACCTATCGATATTTTGGTGAATAACTCGGGCGTCAGCACCACCCAGCGCTTGGTGGATGTGCAAGAAGAAGATTTTGACTTTGTGTTCAACACCAATGTGCGCGGCGCTTTTTTTGTCGCGCAAGCCGTCGGCACACGCATGTTGGCCAGATCTAAAGGTTTGGCGCCCGGCACATTTGGCGGCGGGCGCATCATCAATATTGCTTCAATGGCTGCATTGCGAGTGCTGCCGCAAATTGGCATTTACTGCATGAGCAAAGCGGCCATGGTGCAGATGACCAAAGCGATGGCGGTGGAGTGGGGCAAGCACGGCATTAACGTCAACGCTATTTGTCCAGGTTACATCGATACAGAAATCAACCACCACCACTGGCAGACCGAACAAGGCCAAAAGTTGGTCAATATGTTGCCGCGTAAGCGCTTGGGTCAACCCAAGGATTTAGATGCGTTATTGGTCATGCTGGCCAGCCCGCAAAGTGATTTCATCAATGGTGCCGTGATTGCAGCAGATGACGGGTTCGGCGTATGAGGATTGAAATTCCGGAACAAAAAAAATGGGTGTTTGATAAGACCATTTCCATTCGCTGGGGCGACATGGATGCGATGGGGCATTTGAACAATACCAGTTACTTCCGATTTCTTGAAACCGCCCGCATTGATTGGATGACTCAACTGGGTTGCACGCCATTGCCTACAGGCGAAGGCCCGGTCATCATCAATGCGTTTTGCAATTTTTACAAGCAGTTCGAATACCCGGGTGATGTTTTGATCAAGATGTATGTCAGTGAACCAGGCCGAAGCAGTTTTGAGTCATGGGCAACGCTTGAGCGCACCGACATGCCGGGGGTTATCCATGCGGCAGGTGGTGCAACAACCGTGTGGGTGGATTTTCCTGCGCAAAAGTCTGTGCCCATGCCTGCGTGGTTCAAAGAAATAATCAGTTGACAAAAGATTCACACCAAGAAAAAACACCAACTTACATAGTTTTAAAGATATCAATTTATTAACTAATGTAGATTAATATAACTATTTTTCGTATAAGATCGGCGCAGGTCACATATCTGGCAAACAGCGACATCGACATGCGCAAGCAACCTATTCAAAAAAGAGCACAGCTCACTATTGAGGCTATTTTTCAAGCCACGGCTCAACTGGTCGAACGCGAGGGCATGGCTGGATTGACGACCAACAAAATTGCTGCAAAAGCTGGGTTTTCCGTGGGCACGTTGTACCAATACTTTGCCAGCAAGGATGAAATCTTTCGGGCCATGGTGCAATATTCCAGAGAAACCGTTCTCAAAGAATTAAGCAGCTATTTGTACCGGATTGAAACCAAAACAGACGCCAGCGACATAGATCCCAAATTTTTTTTCAGGCATTACATCAGGATTTGTATCAAAGGCTTTGCCATCGGCGATGAAGACAAGCAAGTTGTTAACCGTTTGTGCTGGTTGGTGGAAACACCCGAGGAAACCACTCACACCATGAAAGCCATGGTCGACAGGTTACGCGCTTGCTTCAAATATATTCAGCATCCTTATTTGTCAAGAATGTCTCCTATTCGCTGCTATGTACTCAACCGATCAATGATGGGTTGCCTGCGCTATACAGCACTAGAGCGGGTGGAAATTGAAGACCCGCAAGAATTTGAAGATGCCTTTGTTGAAATGATCATGGGCCAGTTGCAGTTACAGACCACCGTCAATTAGCGGTTATTTTTTTTCTTTCGGTGTTCTTCCCATGGCATAAAACTCCGTATTTGGCAGCATGCCAGAGAAATTCGCAATTCTGTTGGACATACCAAAAAACGCCGTGATACTGGCAATATCCCAAATATCCTCGTCATTGAAACCTTGCGCATGAAGCGCTGCAAAATCAGTGTCGTCAATCATGTGGCTGTGAAAACATACTTTCATGGCAAAGTCGAGCATGGCGCGTTGCCTTGCTGAGATATCTGCTTTGCGGTAGTTGATAGCTACTTGGTCTGCCACCAAAGGTTTTTTTTCATAAATACGCAATATGGCACCATGCGCGATCACGCAGTACAGGCAATGGTTGGCTGCACTGGTGGTGGTGACAATCATTTCTCTGTCACCTTTCGTGAGGTTGGAATCCTCTTTCAGCATCAAGGCGTCGTGGTAAGCAAAGAAAGCGCGCCATTCAGCAGGGCGACGCGCCAAACTTAAAAACACTTGGGGGACAAAACCGGCCTTTTCTTGCACCTCCAGTATTTTGTCAACGATGTCTTTTGGAAGGTCTTTAATTTCGGGTGTTGGGTAGCGGTTCATGCAGGCTCCTAGTTGCGCACATTATGCCCAGCGCAGAGTACCTAGGCCTACAACCTGCCCAGTAGAATGAAACGAATGACTCGCCGGAGAATCGATTGAACAAACTTTATCCAAGTGCTGCAGCAGCACTCAAAGATGTGGTGAAAGATCACCAAATGCTGGCTGTGGGTGGTTTTGGTTTATGCGGTATCCCTGAAGCGCTGATAGATGCGCTGCGCGACAGCGGAGTCAAGCACTTGACCGTGATTTCTAACAATGCCGGTGTCGATGATTTTGGTCTGGGGAAATTGTTGGCCACTCGACAAATTAAAAAAATGATTTCTTCCTATGTGGGCGAGAACAAAGAATTTGAACGCCAATATTTGGCCGGCGAACTTGAGTTGGATTTCACGCCACAAGGCACATTGGCAGAAAAACTGCGCGCAGGAGGGGCTGGCATTTCTGCTTTTTTCACCAAAACCGGCGTGGGTACCATGGTCGCCGAGGGCAAAGAACTGCGCGAGTTTGACGGTGAAACCTATGTCATGGAACGTGCCTTGGTGCCTGAAATTTCATTGGTGAAAGCGCATACGGCAGACAAAGCAGGCAATTTGCAATTTCGCCTAACTGCTCGCAATTTCAATCCTGCCGTCGCCATGGCAGGAAAATTGTGCATTGTGGAAGTTGAGCATGTGGTGGAGGTCGGAGAGTTGCAGCCTGACGAAATTCACTTGCCGGGTATATATGTGCACCGTATCGTGCACAACCCGCATCCTGAAAAACGTATTGAGAAACGCACCATCACAGAGAAAGCAGGAGTCTGACCATGTCCTGGACACAAGACCAGATGGCAGCACGCGCTGCCCACGAATTACAAGACGGCTTCTATGTCAATTTAGGCATCGGTATTCCCACCTTGGTGGCCAACCATGTGCCGTCAAACATAGAAGTCTGGCTGCAATCCGAAAACGGCATGTTGGGTATCGGGCCGTTTCCTACAGAAGATCATGTCGACGCAGATTTGATCAATGCTGGCAAACAAACCGTCACGACATTGGCGGGTACATCTATTTTCGGCAGCCACGACAGTTTTGCCATGATTCGTGGCGGCAAAATTAATTTGTCTATTTTGGGCGCGATGCAAGTCAGTGCCTCTGGCGACCTGGCCAATTGGATGATTCCGGGAAAGATGGTCAAAGGCATGGGCGGCGCCATGGACTTGGTGGCCGGCGTCAAACGCGTCATCATCTTGATGGAGCATGTGGCCCGCAAAAAAGATGGCGGTGAAGATTTGAAAATATTGCCCGCTTGCACCTTGCCACTGACAGGCGTTGGCGTGGTGGACCGCATCATCACCGACTTGGGCTTGATGGATGTCACGCCTCAAGGGCTCAAATTGATTGAGTTGGCCGACGGCGTCAGCCGTGAGCACATACAAAGTAAAACTGGCGTGACCTTGATCGACTAGACAGCAGTGACGCCTGCGGTTTCCATCAATTGACCGAGCATGCTGAAATATTGGTCAGCTTGGTGTGTCGGGCGCAAATATTTGGTGCGCTTGTTCTCGCCTTGAAAAAATGTTTCTATCAAAGACAAGCCACGTAATACGTCAATTTTTCGGTGAAGCGTGGCGGGAGAGGCAATGCTTTTTAACCCCATGGCATCGCTGATGGTCGTTTGCTGGCCTGAAAAATGCCTCACAGCAATGATTTCCAACAGGCGTTTGGCGTCTGGGTCAAGCGCAGGAAGTTCGCCATTGGATTCAATCGTTTGGATTAAATTTAAAAATTTAAGGTAAATTTTCCGATGACGCATATATAAGTCATAACGATCAATGATGGTGAAATGAATATTATCCCAAGATGTCCCCAATGCAAAGGTATTTCATCTCTAAATACTCAGTCATGCCGTGTCTAGAGCCTTCACGCCCTAAACCGGATTGCTTCATTCCGCCAAAAGGCACATGTTCTGTTGCCAATATGCCAACATTAACGCCGACCATGCCGTATTCCAGCGCCTCGCCAACGCGGTAAATACGTCCGATATCCCGGGTGTAAAAGTAACTGGCCAATCCGAACTCGGTGTTGTTGGCGGCGGCAATGGCTTCTTGCTCAGTTTCAAACTTGAACACCGGCGCGAACGGCCCGAAGGTTTCTTCGGTCGCACACAACATGTCGGCGGTGGCGTCTGCCACCAGCGTGGGTTCGAAAAATTGGCCTTTCAAAGCCTTGCCGCCGGTCAACACGCGAGCGCCTTTGGCCAAAGCGTCAGCCACATGGGATTTGACTTTGAGCAAAGCCGCGTCCTCTATCAGCGGGCCTTGGGACACGCCGTCTTCAAAGCCGTTGCCGACTTTGAGCGTTTTGACCTTGGCGGTGAATTTCTGGACGAATTCTTCATACACGCCGGACTGCACATAAAAACGGTTGGAGCACACACAGGTCTGGCCGGCGTTGCGGTATTTGCTGAGCATGGCACCTTCAACGGCAGAGTCGATGTCGGCGTCGTTGAACACGATGAAAGGCGCGTTACCGCCGAGCTCTAAAGCCAGTTTTTTGATGCTGGGCGCGGATTGCGCCATCAGAATGCGGCCGACTTCGGTGGAGCCGGTGAAGCTGATGTGGCGCACCGTGTCGCTGGCGCAAAATATTTTGCCTATGGCGATGCTGTTGTCGCTGTCGGCGCTGAGCATGTTCAACACACCCGCCGGAATGCCAGCACGTATCGCCAACTCAGCCGCAGCCAGTGCGGTCAAGGGCGTGAGTTCAGCAGGTTTGATGACGACCGGGCAACCAGCGGCCAGTGCAGGCGCGACTTTGCGCGTGATCATGGCCAGCGGGAAATTCCAAGGCGTGATGGCGGCGCACACACCGATGGGTTGATTCAGCACCAGCAAGCGGCGGTTGTTGTCGAACTGCGGCAGCGTCTCGCCGTTGACGCGCTTGGCTTCTTCGGCGTACCACTCGACAAAACTCGCGCCGTAAGCGATCTCGCCTTTTGCTTCGGGGTAAGGCTTGCCTTGTTCCGCGGTGAGTATGCGGGCCAGGTCGTCGGCGTTGGCCATGAGTAAATCAAACCATTTGCGCAAAATCTGGCTGCGTTCTTTGGCGGTTTTGTTGCGCCAGGCAGGCCAAGCGGCGTCGGCTGCGGCGATGGCTTTTTCTGCGTCTGCCGGACCCAGGTTGGCCACATCCGCCAGCTTCAAACCGGTGCTCGGGTCAAGCACCTCAAAACGGCTGCTGCCTTTGACCCATTCGCCGTTGATCAGCGCATCGGTTTTCAGCAAAGTCGGGTCTTTGAGCAAGGCAAGCGGGGAGGTCTTCATGTCCATGGGGCAACTTTCTGAGGTTCGGGGCTGAGATGTGGCAATCAGAAATTATGCCCCTTGCGTTGCTGCGTCTGAATTAAGTAAAGGGCGTTGAAGTTAAGGCCTGCACCTTGGGTGTCCATGCATGCGCCGACGCGCGCTTGGCAAAACCCTTGGTATCAAAGGTGGCGAACACATCGCAATGGCGGCTGCTGGCGTGGTGCAAAGCGTCAGCAAAGTCAAAACCCTGGGTCAAGGCATCGCAAGCGCTTTGCAGGGCGTGGCGGTCTTGTACTTGCAGGTGGGGCATTTCCAATAGGTGCATAAACACAGCGGCCACAGTTTTTGGTTTGAGCTTGTAAAAGCCGCGCAACACCCATTCCAACTCCAGCGCTACGGTGGTGGCCACAAACAGTGGTTTGCCACTTTCTAACAAGGCACGGGCTTGCGCGCATTGCGCGGTAGTGGCTGCATCGGCTTGTTCGGCCTGCACGTAGTAACGCGCCAATACATTGGTGTCCAGCGCGGTGAGCTTGCGAGTGGCCTGCTTCATGGCTTGAGCAATTGGGCTGCATCCCAGTCGGCAGCCACGTGCCGGCCACTGACCTTGACCATGCCAAAACCTTGTTTAGGTGATTGACGCGCCGAAGGTGCAGCGCGCAGCATGATGCAGGTGGCGTCGGTGCTCAACGCAAACTCTACGGCTTGCCCGGTAGCTAAACCCAACTGCTGGCGCAAAGCTTGCGGAATGGTGACTTGGCCTTTGCTCGTGAGGGTCGACAGCATGGTGAAGCTCCTTGTATGGGTGAATGTGCAATGGTTGGATTGCATTGTATTACTTGGTAAGAATTCAAGGAATAAAGTGAAATTGAAAAATATTGATATTGAAAAAGTGAGTGCAGCGATTGAGGCAGATGCTGGTCAAGCACTTCCTGGTATCCGTGAATCTCTGGCCAACGCCAAAGCGGGAATAGTAGGCAAAGTACATACGTCTGAACGAATCGCCGTGCGCCGTCGCGGACGGCCTGTGGGCAGCACTCAAGCGGTGACCAAAGAGGCCGTCAAACTTCGACTGGATGCAGACCTGCTGCCAGCGTTACGAGCCACGGGAGACGGGTGGCAAACACGTGTCAACGATGCACGGTGAGCATCCATGCAGTTGGCAGCTAAATGCTGATTTGTGAGGTTGGTACACCTAGATTGTTCACCTAGAGCCGGCGGTTTGGGTTGGTCTAATGCGCTCAACCCAACCGCTTACTGTAGAAGCCTCGTGTGTAGCCATTGGGTAAGGTGCGCGTCTTGCGGCCGCACCAGTCATCTGTGCGAAGGTGAAAACCTATAATTCTCGCTTGCTCGCCAAAGCTATGGCGCCTTAGATCAGTCCAGCGCTGATCGCCTCGAATCAAAGCCTTACCGACCCTCTCATCACCATGAACGCAAGCACCTCTTCATTGCCCAAACTGTCGGTGGCCGACATACGCAAAACCTTTTTGGATTTTTTCGCCGCCAAAGGACATACCGTGGTGGCCTCCAGCCCGTTGGTGCCGGGCAACGACCCGACGCTGATGTTCACCAACTCGGGCATGGTTCAGTTCAAAGATGTGTTTCTGGGCGAGGACAAACGCTCGTATGTTCGCGCGGCTTCGGTACAAGCCTGTTTGCGCGCCGGTGGCAAACACAACGACTTGGAAAACGTAGGCTACACCGCACGCCATCACACGTTTTTCGAGATGCTGGGCAACTGGAGTTTTGGCGATTACTTCAAGCGAGACAGTTTGAAATGGGGTTGGGAGTTGTTGACGCAGGTGTACAAGTTGCCGCCCGAGCGCCTGCTGGTGACTGTCTATATCGATGACGACGAGGCCTACGATATTTGGCACAAAGACATCGGTTTGCCTGCCGACCGCATCGTTCGCATTGGCGACAACAAGGGCAAGAAATACGCCTCCGACAATTTTTGGATGATGGCCGACACCGGCCCTTGCGGCCCGTGCTCTGAAATTTTTTACGACCACGGCGCGCACATTCCCGGCGGCCCGCCCGGCAGCCCGGACGAAGACGGCGACCGCTTCATCGAAATCTGGAACCACGTGTTCATGCAGTTTGACATGCAACCCGACGGCAGCTTGAACAAACTGCCCGCGCCTTGCGTGGACACCGGCATGGGCTTGGAGCGCTTGGCCGCTATCCTGCAACACGTGCACAGCAACTACGAGATCGATATTTTTGATGCGCTCATCAAAGCCGCTGCGCGTGAAACTGCTTGCGCTGATTTGCACAACAACTCATTGCGCGTGATCGCCGACCACATACGCGCGACCGCGTTTTTGGTCAGCGACGGCGTGATTCCCGGCAGCGAAGGACGCGGCTATGTGCAGCGGCGCATCATCCGCCGCGCTATTCGCCACGGATACAAGCTGGGGCAGAAGAAACCGTTTTTCCACAAACTGGTTGCCGACTTGGTGGCTTTCATGGGCGAGGCGTATCCGAACTTGGCGGCGCAGGCTGAACGCATTACTGCGGTGTTGAAGACCGAGGAAGAGCGGTTTTATGAAACATTAGCAACCGGCATGGAAATCTTGGATGCCAGTTTGCCTCAAGGTGTCAATGTGCTCGCGGGTGAAGTTGCATTCAAATTGCACGACACCTACGGCTTTCCGCTGGACTTGACCAACGATGTATGCCGCGAGCGAAACGTGTCAGTGGACGAAGCGGCTTTCCAAGCCGCCATGGAAAAACAAAAATCCCAAGCCCGCGCAGCCGGTAAATTCAAAATGGACAGGGCGTTGGAATACAGCGGTGTCGGCAATGAATTTGTCGGCTACGAACATTTGAGCGCCGAAGCCAAAGTCACGGCCTTGTATGTGGACGGCGTGGCTGCCAAAGAAATGCAAGTCGGCCAAGCAGGCGTAGTAGTTTTGGACAACACACCGTTTTACGCCGAGAGCGGCGGCCAGGTCGGCGACCAAGGGTATATCAGCGGCGGCGCTGCGGTGTTTGAAGTGGAAGACACGCTCAAAATCAAAGCCGATGTGTTCGGTCACCACGGCCAGT
>CAMDSU010000041.1 GCA_945907335.1 Bordetella parapertussis
GCCGCCGGGTCGCCGATCATGCGCAGCACGCGTTTCTTGGCGTCCTTCAGGCCGCCGTGGTAGTCGACCACGGTCTGCGTCTGCGGGTCGTAGTACATGGCGTTGACGCTGAAGTCGCGCCGCGTGGCATCCTCGTCCTGCGGGCCCCAGACGTTGTCGCGCAGCACGCGGCCGGTGGAATCCACGGCGTGCTGCATGCCGGCCAGCTCGCTGCGGCTGGTTTTCTCGTTACCCGCCACCTGCTCAGCCGCGGCGTTGTCCAGGTAAGCCCGGAACGTAGAGACCTCGATGACCTCGTGCTCACGGCCGCGCCCGTACACCACGTGCACGATGCGAAAGCGCCTGCCGATGATGAAAGCGCGCCGAAAACACGCTTTGACTTCTTCGGGTGTAGCGTCAGTGGCCACATCAAAATCTTTGGGCTTTAAACCGACCAATAAATCGCGCACCGCACCGCCGACGATGTAAGCCTCAAAACCGCGTTCTTGCAAGGTGCGCACCACGTTCCAAGCGCGTTCGTCCACCAAATCGGGATCGATGCCATGGGTGCTGGCTGCAATGACCCTGCGCTTGCCAAACCTTGCCTTGCTGCCAGTGCCGGATTTGCCAAACAAGTTTTGAATGATTTTTTTGATCATGTGTGCCCGAAAAGGTCGAGGATACGCCATGACCGCTGTTGGGCGATTTGTCGCAATGGCGGGCTGGGGTTGGTGACCACTGGTACCTGCACCTTTTCCAACAATGGCAAGTCGTTGGTCGAGTCGCTGTAGAAAGTGGCATGCACTTGCGGCCAGTCCAAGCCCTGCTTGGCCAACCATTCGGTCACGCGTGTCACTTTGCCTTCGCGCAAACTGGGCACGCCGGCAATTTCGCCGGTGAAATGGCCGTCTTTGTTGCGCTCCAATTCCACCGCAAGCAACACATCCATGCCAAACGCTTGGGCGATTGGGCCGGTGACAAATTCATTGGTAGCTGTCACCATGACCAAAGTTTCACCCTTGGCCCGGTGTTGCGCCACCAGTTCCAGCGCAACGGGCTTGATGGCGGGTTGAATTACTTTTTGCATGAACAATTGATGCGCTGCCTGCGCTTCTTCCATGCCGCGCTCGCGCATGCTTCGCGTGGCAAACCGCACATACTCGTGAATGTCTAGGCAACCCGCGTTGTAGTCGGCATAAAAAGCATTGTTTCTTTGGCGAAAACTGGTTTCATCGACCCAGCCCAGCTGCAATGTGAATTCGCCCCAAGACTGGTCGGAGTCCAAGGGCAGCAAGGTTTGGTCCAAGTCAAACAGTGCCAGTTTCATCTGCGGTTCAGGTCTCATCCAGCATCGCTCTCAATAAAGGAATGGTCAAAGGACGCTGGGTTTGCAGCGCGTAATGGTCAAGTTGTTCCAGCAAGCTGATCAAATGGCCCAAATCACGGCTGAAGCGATTGAGCAAATAGTCCAGCAAATCGGCGCCCAGTTGCAAACCCAAAGCTTGGGCATGCGTGAGCAACACTTCTTTGCGCTGGTCGTCGTCCAGCAATTTCAAATGAAACACATGGCCCCAGCCAAGACGCGTACGCAAATCCTCGCGCAACGGTAAATCCTGCGGCGGCACACTGCCAGCGGCAAGCACCCACGGTTGACGTGCGGCACCCGGGGTGGCTGCGTTGACAAACCAATTGAACGCCATGTGTTGTTGAATGGCGGAAAACTGTTGCACATCATCCAGCAGCAGCACCTCCCAGTCCGGGTTGAACGCATCCGGCTGGGTAGTGGTCTTGTCCATCCAGCCGACAAACGCACCTTGTTGCTCAATATGGTGAGCCACCGCTTTGAGCAAATGCGTTTTACCGCTGCCTTGGTCACCCCACAAATAGGTGGGCACGGGGGACCGGGTGCGGCCAGCCATCCATAGCTCTAGGTGCGACAGGGCGGCGGTATTGTGTCCGGGATGGAAATTGGCCAATCTGGGTCCGACCAACACCCCAATGTCCAAAGCGATTTGCTTCATGCGTGGCTAGCCCGCATACAAACGGCTGGCGAAATAGCGGTCACGCAATCGGCGCAATGCCACCAGCAACACCGCACTGGCAGGCAAAGCTATCAACACGCCGACAAAGCCGAGCAACTGGCCAAATGCCAGCAACGCAAAAATCACCACCAACGGGTGTAAACCGATGCGCTCGCCGATCAAACGCGGGGTCAACACAAAACTTTCGAGCAACTGCCCAATGCCAAAAACGACCAACAGCATCAGACCGGCTTGCATGGGTGCCATTTCCAAAAAACCCGAAAGTGCGGCCAGCAACAAGCCCACGCCAAACCCCACATAAGGCACAAACACAGCCAGCCCCGTCAATATGCCGATCGGCCATGCCACTGACAAGCCAAACAATGACAAGCCCGCCACGTAATAAACCGACAAGCACAGCATGACCAACAACTGCCCACGCACATATTCACCCAACACAGCATCGGCTTCTTCGACAAAGTGGGTCACGGAAGGCTCTGCCTTGCGCGGCAACCATTCACGCATATGCCCCAGCAAATGGTGCCCGTCCATCAGCAAATAAAACAATGCGACCGGTATCAACACCAAGTTGCCTATCAGTGCCAGCGCCACACTGCCGCCAATGCGCAACGAGGCCAGCACCGAGTCCATGCCGCTGTGCCACAGGGCTTGTGTTTGGCCCGCGACAAAATCTTTGATGCCCTGCGGGTCGAGCTGAATATCGACGCCCAAGTTTTGCAGCAGTGGCGCGAGCGTGGCTTGTAACTGCCCCAGCAAGACAGGCAACTGGGTTTGCAAACGCGCCGCCTCTTTGAACAACACCGGCAGGATCAGTCCGACGAATGCCACCAGCAACAGCAAAAAAACGGTCTCACATAACAACACCAGCAGAAAACGCGGTACCTTGGGCCCGCACAAATTTTCTAACCGGCGCAACAAGGGTGACAGCACGTAGGCAATGACTGCTGCAATCAAAAATGGCGTGAGTACCGGCGCCAACCACCACAGCAATGCAGACAACAAACTGCCGATCAGCAACCATGCGGCGTAAAAACGGTAGTCAGGGGAAGAGGACATCAGGCGAAAAGTACCCGGATTTAGAATGTCCTGATTCTATCGACCCGCCCTCAAGGCGCATTTGCAGCGCCCGCCACTCATGAATACACCACTTTCTTACAAAGACGCCGGCGTTGATATCGACGCCGGAGACGCCTTGGTTGAACGCATCAAACCCTTGGCTAAAAAGACCATGCGAGACGGTGTTTTAGCGGGTATTGGCGGCTTTGGCGCGCTTTTTGAAGTCCCTAAAAACTACAAAGAACCGGTGCTGGTCAGCGGCACTGACGGTGTCGGCACCAAGCTGAAACTGGCTTTTGAATGGCATATGCACGACACCGTGGGCATCGATTTGGTGGCCATGAGCGTCAATGATGTGTTGGTGCAAGGCGCTGAGCCGCTGTTTTTTCTGGACTACTTTGCCTGCGGCAAACTGGATGTGGACACGGCAGCTGCCGTGGTCGGCGGCATTGCCAAAGGCTGCGAACTGTCGGGTTGCGCGTTGATTGGTGGTGAAACCGCCGAAATGCCTGGCATGTACCCGGCGGGTGAATACGACTTGGCTGGTTTTGCGGTGGGCGTGGTCGAAAAATCGCTGATCCTTACCGGCAAAAATGTGTCGCCCGGCGATGTGGTGCTGGGGCTGGCCTCCAGCGGTGGGCACTCGAACGGCTTTAGCCTGGTGCGCAAATGTATTGAGCGTGCGGGCGCCAACCTGCCCTCCACTTTGGACGGCCAGCCGTTCAAAGAAGCGCTGATGGCACCCACGCGCTTGTATGTGAAATCCGTGCTGGCCGCGCTCAAAGCGCACCCAATCAAAGCGCTGGCGCACATCACCGGCGGTGGTTTGACAGAAAATATCCCACGCGTGCTGCCCGAGCATTGCGCCGCGCACCTGCAACGCGCCAGCTGGCCGCGCACCGAATTGTTCACTTGGTTGCAGCAAACCGCAGGCATTGGCGACGCTGAAATGTGCCGCACTTTTAACAATGGCATCGGCATGGTGGTCGTCATTGCTGCTGAGCATGCGGATGCATGCACTCAAACGCTGACAGCTCTAGGAGAACAGGTTTACCGCATTGGCGTGATTGCCGATAAGGGCGATGGGGCTGCGGTGGTGATACGGTGAGAGTGACTGAGGATCAGAAAAATCACTCGGGCAATAACACTGCCAATCTGGCGCGGACTTTGGCCAAGCGTTCTTGGTCATCTTGGCGGCGGTAAATTTCATGCAAATTGCGCAACATACGCGCAATGATTTGGCGCGGTTCAGCGGGTTGCAAATGAAATGCCAGTGCGTCGTCTGAAATAGCCTGGGGCTTGCCCAACTTAGCGCCCGGCAACCAAGGGATCAAGCGTTCGGCCAAGTCCTCGCGGCTGAGCGATTCTCCGGTGAATGGGTCAATCACCACATGGCCCTCTTGCGGAAAACTTAAATCGAGTTTGACCAAAAAATGTCCTGGGAAACTCACACCATTGACCTTGAGTCCCAGGCTTTGTCCCAACTCTAGCCAAAGCACCGCGAGGCTGATGGGGATGCCTTGGCGCTTGCTCAGGACCACATTTAAAAAACTGTTGTGCGGATCGTCGTAATGGTTGACATTGCCAGCGAAGCGCATGTCTTCGTAAAAAAACCGGTTGAGTTCCCGTAATTTGTCCAGCACATCGGCCTGCGGCAAGAGGCGGCGCTTGAGTTTGGCAGACAGCACATCCACCTCGTCCAGCACTTGCTGTATGTCCATTTTGGGGAATTCGTCTTGGGCAATGCTGACCGCGGTTTCCATCAAGGGAAATTCATCATCGCTTTGCACCAGCGTGGTGAAGTAATCCAATACCGAAGGGAGTTGCAACTTGTAGTCCATGGCTCAATCATGCCCCGAGCGGCGTAAAAGTGCACGCAGATCCACCCCAATAACCCTAAGCGTAGTGAAATACACCACAAACGATCCTGCCAACACCAGCGCCATGAGGCCGATGCGCTGCCAAGGTTCTGAGCGCATACCCACCCAGTCCACATGCTGGGCAAGCCCATACAAACCGGCTCCCAGCACCCCCGTAGCCAACAAAACCTGCAACAGCAAACGGCCCCAACCCGGTAAAGGTTGGTATTGGCCTTGTCGGCGCAAGCCGATCAGCAAACTCAGGGCATTGACCAACGCGCCCAAAGCGATAGATAAAGTCAGGGCGGCATGGGCGAGATATGGCACCAGCAACAGGTTCATTACTTGGGTGAATACCAGCACCATGACCGCGATGCGTACCGGGGTGCGGGTGTCTTGGTTGGCATAAAAACCTGGGGCCAATACCTTGATAGCGACCAGTCCCAGCAAACCCACGCCATAGCCGGTCAAGGCCAAGCTGGTTTGTTGCACATCATGCGCGGTAAATGCACCGTAGTGGTAAAGCACAGACACCAAGGGCCCGGCAAACACCAACAAAGCGACGCCGCACGGCAAGGCCAGCACCCACACCAGGCGCAAGCCCCAGTCCAGCATGGCGCTGTAGCGCAGACTGTCACTGGCCGCCTTGGCCGCGGCCAACTGCGGCATTAAAACTACACCCAAGGCCACGCCCAGCAGCGCAATGGGAAACTCCATCAAGCGGTCAGCGTAGCTGATCCAGCTGACACTGCCCGGCGTCAGGTGCGAAGCAATTTGGGTGTTGATGACCAGGGACAACTGCGCTACACCCACACCTAACAGTGCAGGTCCCATCATGGCCAAAATTTTGCGGGTACCGGCGTCCTGCCAAGCGGCGCGAATGTGTTTGGGCGACACACTGATATGCGGCAGTAAGCCGAGTTGGCGCAAGGCGGGAATTTGAATCGCCAGTTGCAGCACCCCGCCCGCCATGACCCCAACAGCCAAGCTGTATATCGGCTCAATGCCTTGAGCGGCCAGCCAAGGCGCGCCCAGCCAAGCGCTGGCAATCATGCAGACATTGAGGACCACCGGCGTGGCCGCAGGCACGGCAAAGCGTCTCCAGGTGTTGAGCACACCTGCCGACAAAGCCACCATCGACATGAATGCAATATAGGGAAACATCAAACCAGTGAGGTTGACCGCGGCTTGCAGGCCAAGCGGTGTTTGTTGCAAACCGCTGGCCATCAACCAGACCAATCCGGGTGCAGCCAGCACACCCAATATGCTGGTCAACAGCACCGCCCAAGCCAGCAAGGTAGCCACCTTGTCTACCAATAAGCGGGTGGCGTCATCCCCTTTTTCGGCCCGGGTGGCCGCCAGCACGGGGACAAATGCCTGGCTGAATGCCCCTTCAGCGAACAGGCGGCGAAATAAATTGGGGATGCGAAACGCCACATTGAAAGCGTCTGTCAAGGCGCTGGCCCCAAACAACGCGGCAATCAAAGTCTCACGGGCAAACCCGGTGATACGCGACACCAAGGTCAACAATGAAACAGTAGAGGCAGACTTGATCAAGCTCACCTGTTGGAGTGTAGCCGCCAGTTCCACAGCCGGGGCATGCTGTTTTGTTACAATCGCAGGCTTTGCCAGCATCATCCTCAGACACTTAAAGGAACAACCATGGCTTCAGCCAAACCCAAGAAAAAGAACCCGCGCCTGGCATCAGGCCGCAAACGCGCCCGTCAGGACGTGAAACTCAACGAAGCGAACAGCTCGTTGCGCTCCAAATACCGCACCGCGGTGAAGAATGTCGAAAAAGCCGTGCAAGCCGGTGACAAAGTCAAAGCCGCTGAACTCTTCGGCAAGATGCAATCGGTGGTGGACATCATCGCCGACAAACACATCTTCCACAAAAACAAGGCTGCTCGTGACAAGAGCCGCCTGGCTGCCAAGGTGAAGCACCTGGCACTCGCCGCCTGACGATTCAGGCACCCAGCCCGGTCTGCCGAAAGCAGACCGCCGTTTGAAACCGGTGCGCTGTTGGCAAAAAAATGAGAAACCGCCCTTCGGGGCGGTTTTTTCATGGGCGACGCGCCTAGAATCTTCTTCTTCGGCTCCAAGTCTTGCTGGCTTTTGAGCCGATTTCTTTTCTGCCACACCCAGAGGTTCCCATGACCACCGCCGACCCCGCTGCCCATTTGATGAACACCTATGGCCGTCTGCCGATGACGGTGTCGCACGGACAAGGCGTGTATGTGTGGGACACCGACGGTAAACGCTATCTCGATGCACTGTCTGGCATCGCGGTCAACACCTTGGGACACAACCACCCCAAACTCGTGCCGGCCTTGCAAGACCAGATCAGCAAAATCATGCACAGCTGCAACTACTACCACATCCCTTTGCAGCAGCAGCTTGCAGACAAGTTGGTGGCGCTCTCCGGCATGAGCAACGTGTTCTTTTGCAACTCCGGGCTGGAAGCCAACGAAGCCGCGCTCAAGATGGCACGCAAATTTGGCCACGACAAAGGCATTGGACGTCCGGAAATTGTGGTGTATGAAAAAGCCTTTCATGGCCGCAGTATCGCCACGCTCAGCGCCACAGGTAATGCAAAAATCCAGCAAGGCTTCGGGCCGCTGGTCGAAGGTTTTATCCGCGTGCCGATGAACGATATCGCCGCCATTGAACAAGCCACGGCACACAACCCGAATGTGGTCGCGGTATTTTTTGAGACCATACAAGGCGAAGGCGGCATCAACCCCATGCGCACCGACTATTTGCAAGCAGTGCGCCAGTTATGCGACAAGCGCGATTGGTTGCTGATGATTGACGAAGTGCAATGCGGCATTGGCCGCACTGGCAAATGGTTTGCACACCAATGGGCCGGTATTCAAGCCGATGTCATGCCCTTGGCCAAGGGGCTCGGCTCTGGCGTACCGATTGGCGCTGTGGTGGCGGGCCCCAAAGCCGCCCGCATTTTTCAACCCGGTAACCACGGCACCACTTTTGGCGGCAACCCATTGGCCATGCGTGCCGGTCTGGAAACACTGCGCATCATGGAAGAAGACGGTTTGCTGGAAAACGCAAGCCGCGTGGGAAAGCATCTGCGCGACGCCCTGCAACGCGAACTCGCTCCTGTCGCTGGGTTCAAAGAAATACGAGGCAACGGCTTGATGATCGGCATCGATTTGGACAGACCGTGCGGGCCGTTGATGGGCCAAGCCTTGCAAGCGGGCTTGCTGCTGAGTGTCACGGCTGACAGCGTGATTCGTTTACTGCCGGCATTGACCATGACTGCGCATGAAGCCGATGAAGTGGTGGCCCTGTTGGTGCCGCTGGTGAAACAATTTTTAGCGACCCCCGCCAAGGCCTGACATGACCCAAGCCCTGACCCATTATTTGCAGTTCAAAGACCTGACAGCAGATGACTACGCGTATTTGTTTTCGCGCGCCGCATTCATCAAACATAAATTCAAAACCTACGACAAGCACCAACCACTGACAGACCGCACCTTGGCCATGATTTTTGAAAAGGCCTCCACCCGCACGCGCATCAGTTTTGAAGCTGGCATGTACCAAATGGGCGGCGCCGTGGTTCACTTGACCACGGGTGACAGCCAATTGGGCAGAGCCGAGCCCATCGAAGATTCGGCCAAAGTCATCAGCCGCATGGTCGATCTGGTGATGATCCGCACCTATGAACAAACCAAGATCGAACGCTTTGCAGCCAATTCGCGCGTACCGGTCATCAATGGTCTCACCAACGAATTTCACCCCTGTCAGATCATGGCTGACTTGTTCACATTCATCGAACACCGAGGCGATGTGAAGCAAGCGTTGCAATGTCTTAAAGGCAAGGTCGTGGCTTGGGTGGGGGACGGCAACAACATGGCCAACACTTGGCTGCAAGCGGCCCAATTATTGGGCTTCACTGTCCATGTCAGCACACCCGGCGGCTACGAAGTCAACCCCGACGTGGCGGGCATCACCGAGTCCGCGTGTTTCAAAGTATTTGCTGACCCGCTTGAAGCGTGCAAAGGTGCCGACCTGGTCACCACCGATGTCTGGACCAGCATGGGGTTTGAAGCTGAAAACGAAGCCCGTCGTCAAGCCTTTGCGGCATGGTGTGTGGATGAAACCATGATGGCTGTGGCCAAGCCTGAGGCTTTGTTCATGCATTGCTTGCCAGCGCACCGTGGCGAGGAAGTGCAAGCTGCCGTGATTGATGGTGCGCAATCGGTGGTGTGGGACGAAGCCGAAAATCGCATGCATGTACAAAAGGCTCTGATGGAATTTTTGCTGTTAGGTCGGTTGTAAATGCATGCCGAGCTTGTATCAACCCCCGTATAACCAAGGCATGTCCATGAGCTTGGCACCCCCCAATGCCATGGCGGTGTTGCGCGCCAGTCGTAACCATCCTTGGGCATGGAATATCTGGCCATTGCGACGTGCGCGTTGCTGTACCTTGGCCACGCGTTGCCAACGCGCTTGCGCATAACGTTGCAATCGCTGCTCTACCGGCAGACTGGCGTGCTGCCATTGCGCCGCCAATTGCGCCGCATCTTCCAGCGCCATGCCTGCACCTTGCGCCAGATAAGGCAGCATCGGGTGTGCCGCATCCCCCAATAAAACCACCTTGCCACGCACCAACTGCGCGGCTGACAGCACAGGCGGGCGATCAAACAAACACCAGGCGCGCCACTGCTGCACCATGGCCACCAGTTCTTTGAGTGCGTGGCAACTCGATTGCATGGCCCACTGCAAATCAGCAGCGATTTGCGCTGGCGTTCGAGACACATCCCATCCGGCGGTGGCAGCCGTGTCGGTGGCTTCGACCAACACCACCAAATTGAGCCATTCGCCGCCTCGTACCGGGTAATGCACCACATGCAACCCTGAACCCAGCCACATGCCCATTTGCAGTTTGCGCCAAGCCAAGGGGATATCCTTCATTGGCAACAGGGCGCGGTAGGCCCAGTGACCGCTGGCCACTGGCGCTTGTTCACCGCATACCGAGTGACGCACTTGGCTATGCAACCCGTCCGCACCAACCAAGGCTTGCGCCCTCTGAGTCAGTTCGCTATTTTCAAATTGCAGTTCCACGCCGGCGGGTGTTTGCAATACTTCACGCAAACGCTGGTTCAATGTCAAATCGCAAGTGGATTGGCGACGCAATCCTTGCCATAAACAGTCGTGTAAATCGGCGCGGTGAATCGTCAGATAAGGTGCCCCATAACGCGCCTCAAATGCATCCGCCATGGGCAAGCAACCCAGCACACGCGCATCATCTGCATTTCGCACGAGCAAGTCCTGCGGCAGGCAAGCGGTTTCACGCAGCGCCTGACCCACCCCCCATGCGTCCAACCACCGTACCGCATTGGGGCCGAGGCCAATGCCTGCCCCCACTTCTTCAAACGTGGCCGATTGCTCGTAAATATGGGTATTCACCCCGGCTTGCCCCAAGGCCAACGCCGCCGCCATTCCCCCAATGCCACCACCGACCACAGCGACAGGCAGTGCCGATGTCATACCTCTTGGCCTATGTCCCGCCAACGCTCAGGCACCGAACTGTTGGAAGCATTCATCAAGTTGGGTGTACCAAGTGTGTTTTTGCGCATCAGAAACAAACGCGGCTTCAAAACTGTTGCGCGCCAATTGGTAGGCGTGTGAAGCGTTCAAGCCCAGCGCTGCAAATGTTTGCAAATAGTTGTCGTTCAAATAACCGCCGAAATATGCCGGATCGTCAGAATTCAGCATGACGCACACACCTTGGTCAAGCATCTGAGCCAGATTGTGCTGCGCCAAATCAGGGAACACGCAGAGCTTCAAATTGGACAGGGGACACACGGTCAAAGGAATGCGTTGGCTTGCCAAGCGCTGCATCAAGGCCGCATCATGGATGGCCTGTACACCATGGTCGATGCGCTCTGCATGCAACACATCCAGTGCACTCCAAATATAAGCAGGCGGGCCTTCCTCACCCGCATGCGCCACGGTTCGCAAGCCAAGTTGGCGGGCGCGGGCAAACACACGCGCGAATTTTTCTGGAGGATGGCCGCGTTCGCTGGAGTCCAAGCCCACACCAATGAACAAGTGCTTGAAAGGGATCGCTTCGTCCAAGGTTTCCATGGCGGCTTCTTCGCTCAGGTGGCGCAGAAAACACAAAATCAAGGATGCGCTGATACCGAGTTTTTCTTTGGCATCGACACAGGCTTGGTGCAAACCGGTGATGACTGTTCGCATGGACACTTTGCGTTCGGTATGTGTTTGCGGGTCGAAAAAAAGTTCGGCATGCACCACATTGTCAGCCTTGGCGCGTAAAAAATACGCCCAGGCCATGTCGTAGAAGTCTTGCGGTTGCTGCAAAACACTTGCACCCGCATAGTAAATGTCTAGAAAACTTTGTAAATCAGTGAACGCGTAGGCTGAGCGCAATTCATCAACGCTGGCGTAATTCAAACGCACTCGGTTGCGTTTGGCCATGGCAAAAATCAACTCCGGTTCTAGGGAGCCTTCAATGTGCATGTGCAATTCGGTTTTGGGCATGGCTTGCAACAAAGCAGGCAATTGCGCTTGGGAAACGGCGGAAAAATTCATTCAACAGACTCCAAAAGTAACAGCCAGCTTTTGCAAAAAACGCCTGTATGCCACCGATGCTTTATCGCTGGCCACATTCGATTCCACGCCTGCGCCCAAGGGTAACAGACGTGGTAGTTGCGACTCGAGCACCGGTTTATCTTGGGAAAAAATCTTGTCTTGAAAAGCCAGTAAGTCTTGGGGGTCAGCATCAAAGTCAGCCACCGCCATGCGAAACCAGACCCGGCAACTGTCAGGCGATATGGGAAGAATGAACAGAATGATGGACTCTTCGTAGCCTGATGGCACACCGCTTTGTGCATCAGGAATTTTGGTCAGCACTGCCGAATAAGGATGCATCACTTCGTAGGTGTAAGTGACCATGCCGCCTTCGGTGGCCAAAGCACTGGTATTGGGCTGCCAGACCTGGGCGTTGGTGACCTTGAATCCTGTTTCGTTTTCTTCTATGAGGATATCGGGAATTTGACTGTGGCCGGCCTGCCCCAACCA
>CAMDSU010000042.1 GCA_945907335.1 Bordetella parapertussis
GGGGTAAAGTAAGTTCGCCAAGGAATCTTTTCGCCTCCTCCAAATGCCAGGCACATATTTGAGCGGCTCGTTGTAAAGAATCTTGACTTACGCAACCTCCCCCGTTTGGATCAAACTTCTCGAACAGCCCTGCCAACCGAGCGACATTGTCCGCAGACTTTGCGGCCACATCTTTTATTTCAAAGTAATCACCACTGGCTTTCAGTTGTGATTCAACAGCGTCGTGATACCCCACCCAGTCTTGCTTGGCAGAATCACTTAGACCTATTTCTACTGGTTCTAGAACACCATTGTTTATCGGCAGTGGTGTGTTTAGGATTGCCCTTAAGCTTCGCGTTCCCCAACCTTCCTCTGCTTAGGATCAGTACATGGCTATCTCATGGTTAACCGCCCTCAAGGTCGTCCCTTGGGATAAGGTGCTAGAACACGCGCCGGGGGTGCTGGACAAAGCGCGGGGCTTCATCGACAAACACCGAACTGGCAGTGTGGACTCGCCCACCGAGTTGGTGCAACTGGCGCAGGCCCAGCACCAAATGGCACAGGCGCTTGCAGAGTTAGCTGAGCAAAACGGCGCGTTGATTGCCGCCGTCAGGCGCTTGCAGGTGAAGCTGCGGTGGCTGAGCGTTGGGCTGGTGCTAGCCTTTTGCGCTTGCGGGGTGGTGGTTGTGCTTTTAGTGAAGTAGCGCAATTTGTGCATAAAACCCGGTATTCAGGACGGGGTCAAAGATGCCAGTAAAAATTAAAAAAATAGAGGTAAGTTTTTTTTATATGCTTTGTCACTGAAGTTAATCGAGATATTTTTTACCAAAGCCGGTTCTGTCGCGTGAATGGAGTGTGAGGGAGTTCATTTGTTGTTCCTCTCCAGCATGAGTTCGCCAACGCCATACACTGCGGAGGAAAGTGGATTTGCACGGCAATAGTTATCCATCCAAAGGTATATTTGGCCAGTTGTTATGCCTCCAAAATAATTGAAGGGCTTGCGGTCTGCGTCTAATGAAAACGCCATATTCGTGCCGCTCAAGAACCCAATTAACCAAGCCCTATTTTCAAGTTCACGCGCATTGGTTTCTGGTTTCAACCACATGGCACAGTCTGGGTCTCCACGCACCCACTCAGCGGAGACGGATTGACACAACAAGCAAAGAAAAAGGGCAATAAGTTTTGTTTTCATTGAATTCTCCTGACAGTGGGTATCCGGTTATTTTTATCGAACGAAAAAGTGGATCGCGCCTTGGCTACGATGGCGCCAACGATAGCGACTCGACTTCTAGGGTTACATCGCCTCTACCACTTTGCAGAAATCATGCGTACTGATATTGGCATAACTGCCCTTGACATGGGTGATGACGGAGGCATCTAAATCAGCTTCGATATTCAAGGTGAAGGTGAACTTGAAATGGTGAGAGGCTGTTTGGTGGTTGAACACCAGTGGAATAGAAACCGAGTTCGTTAAACAATCACGGCGAACAATGCTCATCTCGATATGCCCGGCTTTGGCCAGACCACGCAGGTAATTTTTTTGCGTTTCGTTTAAGGCCTTAGACAACTCAGGCGAGAAATCTCCACCATCCAATGCGCGATAAACCACATAGAGATTTCCCTTGTCGGTCAATTCGTCTTCGGTGTACTGGGTGGCCAGGTCTTCTTCCACGGCATAGAAAATCTCTTCCATCTGAGCCATCAAGTTTGATTGCTGCAGCACCAAGTCGATCAACTTTTGAATCATTCGATTCTCTACGTCTGCTGGCACGAGCTTCATATCAATCTTTCAGTGTGGATGGGATGATCAGCAGCAAAGAAAAATACCCCTCTCGGGGTATTTTGTTCTGATCTCACACTTCAGTCTATAGGACTCTCGCTGATGCGGTCAACGCACAATCACTGTCGTTGACACTTTTAAAAACGGTTGGGCCGCGGTGTGTATGGGGGTGCCGAAACTAGGGATATCGCTTCGATTGACGGGATTGAGTTGAAGAGAGAAGGCGTTGTCTGACATGTACCTGGGAATTTCTTGCGGGTCTGTTTCGGGCGCATGGCCTGCCAAATAAGCCGACACCCAGGCTTTGCATGGTGTGTTCAACGGGGCGTTGGCCGCACAGTAGCGCCAGTTTTCTGCCTGCGCAGTTGAGCAAAACAAAAACAAAGCTGCTATCAAAGAAGTATTTTTCAACATGTCTATCCCCTTTTTGTATGCGAATCAACCGGCACATGTGCCAACGACATGTCGACACTCGCAATGTCAAAAGCAATGTTCAAGCCTGAAATCCGTTAAAAAAATGGCATCAAGCACGGCTCGGGCATTTATTGGAATAAACACGAGGTATATACTGTATAAATTAACAGTACTTCCTACCCATGTCCGACATGCTTTTGCCCTTGGCGACCCCTGTCGCCCTCACTGCCCAGCCGCTCTTTCTGGATATTTGCAGTTGGGCCGTGCCTGCCGGCTTCCCTTCGCCTGCGGCAGACCACACGCGCAAACGTATCGACTTGAACGAGCATTTGATAGGCAACAAAGAGGCCACATTTTTGTTTCGGGTCAAAGGCGACTCCATGGTGGGTGCGGGCATTTATGAAGGTGACACGCTGCTGGTGGACCGCAGTTTGGACCCCAAGCACCAGTGCATCGTGTTGGCCTTGCTGAACAACGAGTTCACCGTCAAGCGGTTTTACCGGCGCGGCGGTGTTGTCAAATTACTGGCGGAAAACAGCATTTATCCCCCGCGCTTGATCAAGAACGAGGACGATTTCACCGTCTGGGGCGTGGTCACCTACAACTTGCACAAGCTCTACTGACGCCATGGCTGGCGCACTGTCGCAATTGGCTTTGGTGGATTGCAACAACTTTTATGTCAGTTGCGAGCGGCTATTCCGTCCTGATTTGCAATGCGTGCCTTTGGTGGTGTTGTCCAATAACGATGGCTGCGTGGTGTCGCGCTCGAACGAGGCCAAGGCCCTGGGCATCCGCATGGGCCAGCCTTGGTTCGAGTGCAAGGCCTTGGCCGAGGAGCATGGTATTTTGGCGCTCAGCTCCAATTACGCGCTGTATGCCGATTTGTCCAACCGGGTGATGCGTATCCTCAGCGATTTTTCGCCGCGCACAGAGGTCTATTCCATCGACGAATGTTTTGTCGACCTCAGCGGCATGCCGGACTTGCGCACGCTCAGTTACCGCATCCGCGAAACCGTGCTCAAGTGGACCGGCTTGCCGGTGTGTGTGGGCATCGGTCCGACCAAGACCTTGGCCAAGTTGGCCAATCACATTGCCAAAAAACACCCACGCTCACGCGGTGTGTTCAATTACAACGACCTCACCGAGTTGCAGCAGTCGCGCTTGCTCGGACGCATTGCTGTGGACGAGGTGTGGGGTGTGGGCAGGCGTTTGAGCAGCCGTTTAATGGCGCACGGCATACGCACCGTGCAGGAATTGCGGCTCGCGCACGTGCCCAGCCTGCGCGCTGAGTTTGGGGTGGTGATGGAAAAAATCCAGCGCGAACTCAACGGTTTGTCGTGCATCGATATGCAAGAAGTGCAGGCCGATAAGCAACAAATCATCGCCAGCCGATCGTTCGGCAGCATGGTCGAGGATGTCGATGTGCTCAAGGATGCGGTCAGTATGTTTGTGGCTAATGCGTGCGCCAAGTTACGCGCCCAAGGCTCGCATGCGTCGGTCATTCAGGTGTTTTTAATGACCAACCGTTTTCGAAAAGACCTGCCGCAGTACATGCCGTCGTTGGTGGTGCCATTGCCCCAGCCAACCAGCGATAGTCTGGTGGTGAGTCGCTGGGCCGGGCATTTGGTCGAGCGCATGTTTCGCTTCGGCTATCAGTACAAAAAGGCTGGGGTGATGCTCAGCGGCATTGCGCCGCAGGGGCGTTACCAAATCGATTGGTTAGAACCAGCGCAAGCGGTGGACACGCGTTTGATGGACGCGTTGGACGGTTTGAACCAACGCTACGGACGCGGCACGGTGAAGGTATCGACCCAAGGCGCGTACACGGGTTGGCAAATGAAGCAGACCTGCAAGTCACCGGACTACACCACAGATTGGCATGCCATGCCGGTGGTGTAGGGAGGGGCTCACACACGCAGCGCTTTGAGAAGGTCTTTGCTGCGTATCGGTTTGAGCAGTATTTTGTTAAAGCCTGCGGTCTCAAGTTGGGCGATTTCTTCAGGCATGGCATGGGCGGTATAGGCAATGATTTTCATGGCATCAAACCGTTTGTCGGCACGCAACTGGAGACACAAATCGATACCGCTGATGGTAGGCATAGAGATATCCAACAACAGCACATCGCACGCAGTGTGTTGCAACAGAGCCCAGGTTTGCGCAGCGCTGTCGCATTCATCCACGGTATATCCCAAGGGACGCAAAAACAAACCCGGCAACAAGCGGTTGGTCTCATTGTCATCCACCACCACCACATGGCCCTTGTTCATGCTCTCTGCTCTGAGGGGGAGTACATGGGCAGCGTGAAAAAGAAACTGCTGCCGACACCGGCTTCGGTGCGGTAGTCCAATTTGCCGCCCATCAGTTGCACCAATTGGTGGCTGAGTCTCAAACCCAGCACAGTGCCTGTTTTGTCTTTGGCGGGAAAGCCAGCGCCCAAAGCTGACAAGTCGGTAAACAGTTGGTCTTGTACATCGCCTGCGATACCCAAGCCTGTGTCTGTCACGGTAAATGTCATGGTGCCAACCGCTTCGTCGTGCATGAGTTGCAGGTTGACCTCGCCTTTGGGGCGATTGAAAGTGATGGCGTTGTCTACCAAATGGTTGAGTACTTGCCGCAGTCGATAAGGGTCAGCTGTCATCTTTAGGTTGGTTTGTTGGTTGGTACTGAGTTGCAGTTGGATATTGAGACGGGTGGCGCGTGCTTGGTGCAACTGCCGCACTGATTCTGATAGGTCGTAGACATCGAATTCGGTCACAGAAAGTTGTAACTGGCCTTCTTTGATTTTGTTGAGGTCAAGCATGCCATTGAGCAGATGCAACATTTCTACGCTGTTTTCCAAAATGATTTTGGAAGTGAAATGCACCATGGGCTCTTGCGAACTGCTGTGTATGTATTCTGCGTAACCCATGATGCCGTTGAGCGGTGTGCGCAGATGGTGTGACAGCGATGCCATAAAGCTTTGCATGCGCTGTTCTTGGGTGTGCTGGTGCTTCAATGTCTGGCGCAAGTGGCGATAACCATAGAAGGTGACTGCCCAGCCAATGCTCAGACACATCGACAGCCCCAGAAGTGCGACCAGCAAGGTGTCGTTGGTGCTCATGAAACGCTCCAAGTATTCATCAAACATAGGCGTTACTTTTTGGGTAAGACCACAAATTTGGTGGCCAGAATGCGCCCGAACTCTTGGCTGTGCGTCTCTAGCGTTTGCATCAAATCATCGGTGGGGACGATTTTTTTTGAGCGTTTATCGACTTGGTTCGACTCGAATGTGATGAGGCCTTCTTCTTCAAATTCGCGGATTTTGTAACGCAGTGCACGTTCGCTCAAGTCCTGGTTGTGGTAGATGCCTTTGAGCAAGGCGCTGGGTTGGTGCTGATTGGCTTGAATGAGTTGTTTGACCAAGCTCAGGTAAAGATAGCGTCCGGCTTGGCTTTGTACCAAATGCAAATGCTGGTTTTCCCAGTCATGCAATTGGCAAATGACTTGCAAGAGTTTGGTGTTCAGTGGGTTATCTGTATCTATATCTGTATTCATCGTGATGGGTCCTGAATGGTTTGTTGAAATACTAACTACCGCATATCAAAGCATTGATTTTTCGAAAATATAGCGGAAATTGTAGAACTAAAATTGAAATATTCAACAAAAATTAAATTAAATGTAGCTAAAAAATCAAATTAAATGAATTAATTAAATTTAAAGTAGTAATTTATGGCGATATTTCTATGCCGCCAATAGCCACCCGCAGGTGGAAAAAGTCATGGCGTAGCCGTCAACCGTTTGGGCTGCAGAGAAAGCGGTATATCAGGCCGCTGTGCCTGTGGTTAGCAGTGGGCGCAGGCTTTGAGCCGGTCAGCGTCCGTCGGGCAGTTCGATCTTGACTTCGAGCACTTCGAGGTTGTCTTGGCGCTCCAAGTTGACCTTGATGTCGCTCGGGTTGATATTGACGTATTTGGACAGTACGGCAATCAAGTCGCGCTGTAAGTCGGGCAAATAATCTGGTTGATGTGCAGATTTGCCTGAACGTTCGTGCGCCAGGATGATTTGCAAACGCTCTTTGGCGACGCTGGCGGTTTTTTTCTTTTCGCCGATCAGAAAGGACAACAAAGACATGTGGCTTATCTCCGGCCAAACACGCGTTGCAGCAGTCCGGGCTTGACGGCTTCGGTGAAGCGCATCGGCAGTTCTTTGCCTAGAAAACGGTCAACCACGTCTTTGTAAGCTTCGGCCACATCGCTTTTTTCCAGCAGCACCGCAGGCACGCCCTGGTTGGAGGCTTGCAGCACATCTTCTGATTCAGGGATGACACCGATCAACGGGATGCGCAAAATGTCTTGGATGTCTTCCAATGACAACATCTGTCCTTCTTGTACGCGGCTAGGGTTGTAGCGCGTGATGAGCAAATGTTCTTTGATGGGTTCTTGGCCTTGAATCGCACGCAAAGTTTTGCTCCCCAGCATGCCCAAAATGCGGTCCGAGTCGCGCACAGAGGAGACTTCTGGGTTGGTGACCACGACAGCTTCATCGGCAAAGTGCATGGCCATCATGGCGCCGGTTTCAATACCAGCCGGTGAGTCGCAGACGATGAATTCAAAGTCCATGCCAGCGAGTTCGCGCAAAACACGCTCAACACCCTCTTGCGTCAATGCTTCTTTGTCGCGGGTTTGCGAGGCAGCCAGCACAAACAAATGGTCTGAGTGCTTGTCTTTGATCAGCGCTTGGTTGAGAGTGGCTTCGCCGTTAATCACGTTGACAAAGTCATACACCACGCGACGCTCGCAGCCCATGATCAGGTCTAAGTTGCGCAAGCCCACATCAAAATCGATCACCACGGTTTTGTGGCCACGCAATGCCAAACCAGATGCAAAACTGGCGCTGGTGGTGGTTTTGCCAACCCCGCCTTTGCCAGAGGTCACGACGACTATTTTTGTCATTGAAAAAGATCCCAGTAAAAGAAAACAACACCTGTCATACCGCTAAACCTGTCGAGTTTACAAGCCCCGCATATGCAACTTCTCATCGGCCAGCCACACTTGCGCAGGTTTGCCCAAAACTTCCTTGGGCAACGCCGTGTCGCTGGTCCGGTAAACACCTGCGATGGACACCAGTTCAGCCTCTAAGCTGGTGGTAAAAATACGTGCCGTGGTGTCTCCTTTGGCGCCGGCAATGGCTTTGCCGCGCAAGGGGGCATACACATGAATATGCCCGTCTGCCATGATTTCAGCGCCCGGATTGACCATGGCCAGTACCACCAAGTCGCGCCCTTTGGCATACACGTGTTGGCCTGAGCGCAAAGGTTTATCAATCACCATGGCGCTTGGCGAGGCGGCAGACACCTCGCGGACCACTTCCACTTCTCGCACCACTTCACGAATGGTTTCTTGCACGGGCGCAGAGGCACCCGCCATGGGGCGAAGCTCTTGCACCACAAACAATCCGGCCAATGTGGCGGCGGCCTCTTGCAGTGAGTGGGCCGCGCGCAGCGCAACCGGGTTCATGCGATGGCGTTTGAGCAATTGCAACAAGCCGCTCATCTCGAGCGGACCGGCTTGTGGGTCTAGGGCTTGCAAATCGATCAATACTGGGTCGTTGTCGAAAAAATCTGGCGTGTCACCAAAGCGCTGCTGCAAATCGTTGGCCAGATGTGTCAGATCAGCGTTCTTAATCAGCACCGACATCAGCGGCAAATGCACATTTTTGATTTCAAAAGACAGATTTTTGGCAGCAGATCGGGAACTCATAGGGCATCCGTAAGGGGCGGCCAGTCAGCACGCAAGAAAGACCCAGACTTTACACGCTCAGCCAAGGTCTTCCGGTTTGGCAGACGCTGCGGCAATTTCTGCACAATGGCGTTGTTGGCAACAAAGGTGGGTGATGCAACTATTGGTGGGCTTATTTGTGCTGTATTTCGGGCTGCTCGCTTTGAGCATGTTTTATCGAAAGCAGACGATACGTGGGCCGTGGTTTTTTTTGTTGCGTGCGTTTTTCCCCAATTGGCAGTTCTATCACCAGGTCGGCCCGGTGCCCCATTTGTATGTTCGCTTTGCAACGGCTAATGGTGAGTTGGGTGAATGGCAATGGATTTATCCACGCCAGCACAGAAAAATCTGGCATGTGTTTCATAACCCGAGGGGTAACCGTGACTTGGCTTTGCAAAATCTGGTGGACCATGTGTCCAGCGATATCAAGGAGCTGGGCGAGGGTGCGGATGCCAGCCATTTGGTGAGTTACCAATTGGTTTGCAGGCATGCCCGGCAAGCCATACGAGGACACATGGACAGCGCTGCCCAAGGCGTTACAGCGCCCGCCATGTACCAATTGGAAATACGCTTAGAGCGTTCCGGCCCACAAAGCTTGGTCAGCAGCGACACGGTATTGCGCAGTCCGTTATTGCCATGTTGATGTCTGGCGATCTCGTGGTGCGTTGGCTGGAACTGCTTGGCGGCTTCAGCGTGTTGTTGCAATGCCTTGAATATGCACGCATCACTTCCAGCACCAGCCCGCACGGTGTGTGGGCGTGGTCGGTTCAGCGTGCGGACATTCCGGCTCAACCTGCTTGGCTCAAACATAGCTTGGACTGGCTGTACCAACCGGCGCTGTACCAATTGCAATTGTTGGTCAGAGCCACGGCAGCGGTGGCATTGATGGTGGTCGGTAACCATTTGGTGATTGCGTTGCTACTCTTCACAGGCAATATATTGCTATTGATTCGTTGGCGCGGCGCATTCAATGGCGGCAGCGACTTCATGACTTTGATCACCGCCACAGGTTTGCTGATCGCCCAAGTGGTTCAAGCGTTTACCGATGCACAAACCGGCTGGTCTGCAGGCTTGGGTTACATCGCTATTCAAACCCTGAGTTCTTACTTTGTCTCCGGTTGGGTCAAGCTCAAACGCCCTGAATGGCGTAACGGGCAGGCTTTACCGGTTTTTTTGAACGGCGGTTTGTACGGCCCATTGAAAAGTGACAGTGTTTTTCGCCGGCCGGTCGTGGCCTTGGTCTGCAGTTGGGCATTTATTTTGTGGGAAGGCTTGTTTCCGTTGGTGTTGGTTTTTCCGTCTTGGACATTTGGTTTCGTGGGTGTGGCCCTGCTGTTTCACTTTCTGGTGTTCTGGTTTTTCGGACTGAACCGGTTTTTCTGGGCTTGGGCGACCAACTTAGGCAGCATTTTTTTCCTCAGTCATTATCTTTCTTAGGGAAATGAATAATTTTTAAGTAATTTAATAAGTAAATGCAAGTCTTAATGTGATTTTTTTCCGTTGAAAATGCTTTGCGCCCTTCAGCTAACTGCATAGAATGTCGATCCTTCTTCGCTTTAAGGGCTTTTCCTCAGGATGACTCATGCAATTAATGTGGCTATCAGGGCCGACCGGTAACGTCAGGACCATTTCCATCACCACCCGCACGGTATTGACCGCGGCGGTCATGGTCGGACTTTTTCTGGTCACTGCTGGTTTTCTATTGCATTTCGTTGGTTTCAAAATCGCTGTTGAATACAACCCTGACTTGGCCCGAAGCATTGGTGGCGTCACCACCGAGGCAGAACAAAAGCGCATGGAGTCCATTTACCGGGACCATTTAAGCCAATTGCGTGAATCCATGCACAACACGGTCAATGAAATTCGCCAGCTCGAGACCATGAAAAACCGGTTCATGGAAATGGCCACGCCCAACGTGGTGCGCGACAAAATCAACCGCCGTGACGACAACAAAGGCGGCCCCTTGATAGCCCCTAAGCCCTTCTCCAGTTTGTTCCGCCAGCCATTGGGTATTGAGTTTGACCATACCCTGCAAGATTTTGTGCAGACCCAACATGCAGTGCTTGAATTGCGCGGTAACTGGGAAAAGCAACTCGACTGGCTGCACACCTTGCCCACCGGTTTGCCAATTCGCGGTGACTTCAAGGTAAGCAGTGGCTTTGGTATTCGCAACGATCCTTTCACAGGCGGTTTGGCCATGCATGAAGGGCTGGACTTCACGGCCAGCACGGGCACCGCAGTCATTGCCACCGCCAAAGGCACAGTCACCCGCTCTGGTTGGGATTTTGGCTACGGCAATGTCATTGAAGTACAGCATGCCGAAGGTTTTTCTACCCGTTATGCGCATTTGAGTAAACGCATTGCCCAAGTGGGTGAACTGGTCGAGCGCGGTGGCGTACTCGGCGAAGTTGGCAGCACCGGACGATCTACTGGCCCGCATTTGCACTACGAAGTCTTTATTCGCGACAGGGTGATCAACCCCGTGCAAGTGCTTCCGCTCAGTTCAAGCTGAGCCTCCACCGGAGACAAATATGTTTGAGAAATTGCGCGACAAACCCTTGGCCAGTTCGCAAGAGCGCTTTGAAACTTTGATCGGAAGAACCACCCAAATTTACGGACGCTTGGTACTTGTCGATAGCGTGCGTATCGACGGCAAGGTGGTGGGCAATATCGAAACTGCCAAGGAAAGCAAAGTCACGGTGGCGATTGGTGCAAGTGGTGAAGTCTCCGGTGACGTGACTGCGCACCGAGTCATGGTGGCTGGTAAGGTGGAAGGCAATATTTACGCGTCTGAACGCGTGGAATTTCACAAAGACTCCGTTGTACATGGAGACATCGCTTATGGCTCAATTGCAGTTGAGCATGGTGCCCGTTTACTGGGCTTGGTGATTCAAAACCCGGTGGGTGGTGCCACTACCGGGGCAGAGGCTACTTCAGCCATTCGACAAGCCCAAAACAGCAAATAACACCCAGGAATACAAATGCGGCAATCGCCTGAATGGTATGACCGCATGTATAACAACCGGGCGCTGGTCCCGGATTTTGCTGATCATTTACAACGCTGGACCGAGCAATCAAAAACTGCGCGCAACCTCTTGGGCGGGTTGACCGATATCAGCTATGGCGCAGGCCCCAACGAAACCCTAGACATATTTCCTGCCAATGCAGTTAATGCACCGGTCATGGTGTTTTTGCATGGGGGGTATTGGCGCGCCTTGGACAAATCTGACCATTCGTTTATTGCGCCATCATTCACCCGTGAAGGTGTTTGTGTGGTGGTGCCCAATTACGCATTGTGTCCGGCGGTGAGCATTCCTGAGATCGTCATGCAAATGGTCAAGGCGTTGGCTTGGGTATGGCGATACATCCACGAGTGGGGAGGCGACGCCAGCCGTATCCATGTGGTGGGGCATTCTGCCGGTGGACACTTGGCAGCCATGTTGTTGGCCTGCGAATGGCAGCAGTATGCGGATGATTTGCCGGCAGATCTGGTGAAGTCGGGGCTGTCTGTGTCCGGCTTGTTTGAATTGGAATCTGTCATGCGTTCGCCGATATTGCAGTCGGACTTGCAGCTTGATGATGCGCAGGTTTTACGCTGCAGTCCGGCTTGGATGCCGCGTCCGGCACATGGCACGTTCTACAGTGTGGTGGGCGGGTTGGAGAGTGATGAATTTATTCGCCACCATGCATTGATTCAGCAGGCATGGGGCAAGGCTTATGTGCCTGTTTGCGAAGCCTTGCCGGGTTTGCACCATTTCAATGTGTTGACGGCGCTGGCGGAGTCGGGGACTGATTTGAATCGCTTGGCATTGCGTTGTTTGCTGAATTGACATGAAGCGGGTGTTCACGCTGTGTCGCTCTGTTGAAGTGTGTACTGGTTGCGAGGTGCTCACGCCATGTCGGCTCGCTTACTTGTGCTGTGACGTGAGGTTGCTTTTGCTGTGAAGAGAGGTGCTCACGCCATGCCGGCTCGGTCGCCGCTCACTGCAGCAAAGCTGCAATGTTCGCGTCGGC